>JALWJI010000087.1 GCA_027081695.1 Acidilobaceae archaeon
CTTTAGAACAAGGGTTACTTCTATTATAAAACCAATATTGAGACCTTTAAGTGATCATAAAGCTATTATTTCTACATCGCCAAAGGAAGATTATCTATTACTACACATTCTTGGACTAGAGCCATCAGTAGTAGAATTTTATGTTTGGCTAACCACAGGGCTTTAACTACTATATAAAGTGGCATCACAAGGAGATGGAGACCGGGGGCGATTGGCATGGTAGAGGGAAGGATTGTCAGTGTTAGTATTGTGCCTAGAGATGGTGAGTGGTTCAAGGAGACATACGTTGTTACCAGTTCCGGCAGGGTAGTAGTGGTTAGGGAGCCCTACAGCCTCTAAGTAGAGCCTCCACGATTCGACGAGCCTTCAATGGAAAATGGTGAATCTACTAGATATGTTAGTGTGAATGGCATCAGGTGGCATACCGGGATAGAGGATTGGGAGAAGCCGTTGCTTGCGGCGGCTATGTACTTCGTGGAGCCACGACCAGAGGAAGAAGTATTCTGGGAGATGGAGGAGCTTGTGGGCAAGGAGATGGCTGAGAGGATAGCGTCGTTGCTCTAGAAAATAGTGTTCGGCGAGGAATACACACTCGATGAACGGGCATGCCTGCTGGAGGGCCTAAAGATACTAAGTCCTTGGGAATCTATATGGAGGTTTCAATCGTTAGTTGAGGAGGGGCTTGGGAGGAGGCATGCCACCGAGTCAACAGATTTAGAGGACAGAGAAGTACTGAGAGCCGCGTGTAAGTACATGGGCACGGGTGAGACTCCCCTGATATCATGGTATACTCAGTAGCCTAATTGGTTTTCTCCATTTAGTTTATGAATTATTGAAAGAACATGAGAGGCCTTCTTGAAAATTGCTTGAGAGTCTCTGAAACAGAGTATTTAGAGATATAACGGCAATATCACTATACATATTCTTAAAATCGTTATCCCTTATCCTAATAAGCTCCTCTTGGTATTCCATTAGAGTATGACGACACATGTTATCTGGCTCTTCCGGTTGAACTATGAGTAAACAGTAAAAGCTTACTTTTTTACCTAAAGTGCTGGCAAGTATGTTTTCTAGTTCCAAGAGCTTTTTCGATTTCCTGTTTATGTACCATAGATACTTCATTAAAGACTCCTTAGGTTTTTCCTGCTTCTTCCCACACTCATATTGTTTTATGATTTCTGGGTTGCATAGTAGTCTTTCAGTGTTGTTCTTAATCTCTTTACACACATCGTCTATCCATAGCTTTGCATCTACAATCATTACTCCAAGTTTGTTGCTATGAATAACGGGTATAGTTATATCTTCTTTACACTTCCCGCCAACTCTGTATTTCTCGTATAGATAATTAGCAACTTCCTTCGGGAACTTATGTTCAACTAGGAACTTGGTAAGCAGTGTTTTTAGGATATGCTCAAACCAGTAGTCTGGTTTTCGTGGTTTATCCCTGAACCCTGCTGTGACTGCATAGTAGAGATTCTTATAGAGGTAGAGAAATGATAATAGTGTTTTAGCGATAACTGTGTCTCTATAGTTCACTATAAAGGATTCCTCGTCGAGATTACTATCGATTCGTGTGCTTATCTCGTTAAGAAATGTCCCTATTTTCCTCAGAGCTTCTTTATAATATTTTAGGTCATTACTGCTTTCAGGAAGAGGTAGTATAGGAACGAACAATGACAATATCTGTATATTTCGAATTACACCCCTACTCAAGTAAACCCTAAGGTTCTCATATTCTTTACATTCGCTACTTCTGAACTTTTCAGCTTCTACTTTCGAGGTTAGTAATAGGGGTACAATATAGTTATTTTCATATAATATATTATCAATTATAGAACTCGATATTATGCTAGCTAGATACAATTTTATTTGAATATAATTGTCTACAGCCAATGATGCACTCCTTAATCCAACATCCACCACACCATCATAAATAGAGTTTCTTAGTCCCAGAATACTCAGAAGCTCCATGAAGTAATTATCATAATTAATCTGGTAACGTAAATGTATACTCTCCTTAAGAATCTCCGACCTCAATGCTTTATCAATGTCGGTGTCTTTCATGTACTTGTGGAGTTCTTCTTGTTTAAATGAACTTTTCAAACCATTAGCATTCAAAACCCTGTTAAGCCTTAGTATTATCTCCTCTTTGACCATTTTTCTACGACCTCTTGGAACAGTCTAGATAGCTCCGTGATTATTTCCCTGTTCATGTTAAAGAAGTGAATATCGCCATTGTCCGTAATTATTATTTCTGCCGGCCTCTCTTGATTCAATTTACATGTAAATACCAGTGAAACACTACCCATAATACGATCTTGATTTTCTACTAGATTCTCGATATGTCTATGTATCTCGGTCTTAGTACGAATAAGTCTTGCTACTAAAGAGTAGACTTCCTCCGGATTTGCCGTTATATGGGACTGTTCTATAAATGGAGAAAGCTCTGAGGATATGGATAGGATTCTATGCTCGCCAAGCTTGTATTTAAGCTCAATGCCAGCTAGTTTTAGTGTGGAGACGAGGCTTCCAAGCTTATCTTTATAGGTAAGCGGTAATTTATCGAGAGCTTTGTCTAAATCCTTCCTCAGTCGTGATTCAAATGATTTGAGCTTCTTTACTATTCTAGATGGACTTCCCTCTAATACCTGTCTGAGTTTTTCTATTATAGTTACCGATGAGGTTTCGTAGCGTATAGGACGTAAGGATTCCAAGTATTCCGAAAAAGAGGCTGGGCCAATGTTAATACCTAGTATTTCCGAAAAGATAAACTTAGCAACTCTTTCTACTCGCTTATGAGCAGGTGGCATATTCATCATAATAAGTAGCTTGTCCTTCTTTTCCGATAAGGCTAGTTCAAAGTAGAGAGGAGACGCTGGAAAATATGTTTCTGTTTTAAACCCTCTATCGGGGTCTATTTTAAGCAATGTTCTCCTGTTTCCTTTTCTAAAGGCGATTATTATTAGCGATGTCCACACATTTTCAAAGAACTTTCTATGTCTAACAACCGGGTACTTTAGATCAAAGGGAAAGTCTTCTCCGCTTAGATACTCCCGTGCATTTTCGTGTCTTTTCCTTAATTCCTCAGGTTTATCGAATAGTTCTAGAAGCGAGTTCAATAGTTCTCTTACATGTTTTGGGGAAGATTTTTTGCCATGAACTTCAAAAACCGTGTGACTTCTAGTGCTTACAAAGATGTATGATATTACAAAATCGTACTCAAAAATGTCCATAATCCTACGTACTTCATCGCCGCTAATTCTGTCGTTCAAGAAACTAAGAACAAGTGAGGTAATGAAGGATGCTGTAAATAAGCCTAAATAAGTTGCCCCCGATAGGTCGGGAGAATTAAAATCTTTTCTGAATTCTTTCACAGTTTTCAGCTTACTCTGGAATAGCTTATATGCATCTCTAACGATTAGTGCATAACTCTTATCATCCGACTTTAACACCTCATTTACGATGCCCTTGAAATCACTCTTGAATAATGATTTAGAGACGTATCGTATTTCGTTTCTAATTCTATCAAAATCATTAACGAGTCCCCAAAGCACTGATAACTTGTTGGACGAGGAGTTTGAAAGAAGCTCTGAGATATTGTCTAGTTCCTTTTTGAATAGGTACTCCCTGAAATCCCTGAGCCTTTTTATCCTGTACTTATTGTATCTATTAAATTCGCTTGATGCTAATATCGGTAGATCCCGGATGTTCGTCTTTAACTCGCCAATAAAATTACTAATATCATTAGTTGTAACCACAACAAGCCCCCTTGAATATTCTTACAATTCTCATTCTTATTCATTATCTCTAGATTCGACACTATCCATATTCTCGCATAAAGCCTACAAACTCATCAATTGTACAAAAGGAGGAGATGGTATTATAGAGCCTTAGAAAGCAGCGGATACATGATGACATGCGTATGAACCATACGGATAATCATAGCCGTCTATTCCTCCGCTAGACTGAGTGGGCGGAAGGTCGACGTTTCTCTAGGTTTAGTATACTAACAGGATTAGCAGGAACCACTCCAATATGTACTACATAGTCTAGAGGACTCAGCCTTAGGTATAGAAGCCTGCGTATACCAGTATGCTAGCTCCAGTTGTTTTACTCTCTCAAGTACCGGTCAAGATAACTAAAGTAGCCAAGCACACCAGCATGAGCTTCGGAGGGCTTATTTGAAGGAGATCAACGAGTCTGTTCTTCTCCCTAACGGAAATACTAGCATTGGTAGTTCCCATTCGCAATCCACGTGTATTATCCTGCATATTTCATTGTCGTAGAACGCTCCTACTGCTACGGTTGCTAGCCCTAGCGCTTCCGCAAC
>JALWJI010000088.1 GCA_027081695.1 Acidilobaceae archaeon
CCCAGCTCTCTTATCCAGAATGCTCTAACAATTGCATAGATTCTATCAGCTATATCGTAGAGCTCTTCCCACGTGAAGGTTACGCCTGTAGCGTATTTTAGAAGTCTCGGATAGTATTCTAGGTTTAGACCGACTTCTACCCATGGAAGTCTGCACGCGACAAAGCTCTCGAAGAGTCCTCCTCTTAGTCTCTGAAGCTCTATGACTTTGGCAGCTTTCTCTCTTCCGTATCCAAACCTATCGGTCGCGACCTCCCAGCTTATTACCCATGCTTCTTTATGGTGTGCGCCTATGCTACTCGTGCTAAATGCTAATGCCATTCCTGGCGCGGCGTGGCAGTCGTATGCTGATACTTCAAGGCCTTTTACCTGCATGGTGTATTCGCATCCTCCTCCTGCTTCCTCGCATGCTCTCTTCGTGCCTTTTGCGAGTAGCTTGCCTAGTTCTGATTTCTTGAATACTATTTCGTCTATTAGTTCCTTGAATCTCTCATAGTCGCCCCATTCTAGTTTTTCGCTTAATACTCCTTTCTGGCTTGCCTCGACTGCCCAGCCGATAGTGTTACCAAGGCTGATCGTGTCTACTCCGTACTTGTCAGCTAGCCTGTTTAGTACGCTTACCTTTGCCAGGTCGTCTAGTCCTATGTTGCTACCTAGCATAGCAACGTTTTCATAGTCTAGCTCACTGGGCATTCCTTCGGCGTCTTTTACCACGTTTCCACATGGCATATTACAGAATGGGCATCCTCTCTGGTCGATCTTCATTTCCTCGAGACGGTATCCGTTTATTCCTTTATACCCGTCGAATACTCCTTCGCTGAAGTTATATGTTGGGAGAACGCTGGCTTCCTGTGCCCAGTCAATAGTCATCATTGTTCCTTGACGCATCCAGAACGAGTACATTTTTGCTTTGACAATTTCGACGTATGCCTTTGAGCCTTCTCTCCTAAGCTGTTTAGGATCGTGTACCGGTATCTCTTTTGTTCCTTTGACGACGAATGCTTTTAGCTTCTTGGATCCCATTACTGCTCCGATTCCTGGTCGTCCTCCGCTTCTGCCTTCCTGGCTCATTACTGTAGCGTAAAGGACCTGGTTCTCGCCTGCAGGACCTATTTCTAGTATGCCTAGGTTCTTGCCATATTCTTCTTTTAGCTTCTTCTCGGTCTCCCAGGTGTCTAGTCCCCATAGATCGTCTGCATCCCTGAACTCTACCTTATCATTCTCGACGTATACTACGACAGGTTTCTCTGACACGCCCTGGAATACTACTGCATCGTATCCTGCCTTACGTATATGGTAGCTGGCCCAAGATCCAATATTTCCATCTCCGTATCCTCCTGTTAATGGGCTTTTCGCAGCCACCACGAGCTTACCGCTACTAGGCACTGTTAGGCCGGTGAGTGGTCCTACAGCGAATATTAGAAGGTTGTCTGGTCCCAGCGGGTCTGCTCCCGGAGGCATGTATTCCCAGAGGAGTCTTATTGCGAGTCCTCTTCCTCCAAGGTATTCTTTTGCCCATCCTTGAGGATATTTTACTACCTTGCTTTCTCTCCTAGATAAGTCTATCCAGAGAATTTTGCCGTTCCAGCCCTTCAAGATCCTTCACCTTTAATTTATTTCATTTTTGTAAATAATTTGTCGCCGGATTATCTATGTGGATGCGGGGAAATAAAACGCTTTATTTGAGAATCAATATATTTAACGGTAATAACGTTGGGATAATTCTTAACAAAAATGGTCGGTGGATCATGGGAACAGAAGAATGTGGTCGTGTGGTCATAAAGTTCCTAGGATATTTATCAGAAGTAATGGGATCTCAAATAGAAAAAGAAGTCTGCGGGGAGATAGAATTACGGGAGATTATCGACGAAGACAGAATGGGAACTAGTCTTGATGACCTCGTCATATTGGTGAATGGCGTCGCGAAACGACCCGAGACTAAGGTGAAAGCCGGAGATACGGTTACTGTGATGCCCCATATTAGTGGTGGGATTTGATACGGTTCAATATTTTCTGGTAACATTCCTTGTATATTTCAGGGAGGTTTCGCAAGTAGTCGGTATTCGCTTCCTTTAAGTAGAAGTATCCTTCTATCTTGACATTCGGCGAATACTCTTTTATTATCGATATTAGCTCGGCCGCTATGATCCCATCTATTTTTAGCCAGATAAGACCTAGGTTCCTGTTCTTGTGGGTTGCTAGCATTCCCGAGTAGACGCCCAGGAGGACTGGTGCAGCATATACTGTTCTTTGAGGATCTCCGCCATTAACCGATAATATGATATTGGTTGTCGTATAGTAGGGTGCTTTCTCTATAGTGTATCCCATTATGCTCCGACGCTCCCACATAGTATAGAATTTTCTCTGCATCTTCGGCACGTTGAAACCCAGCTTTCTGGCGAGGCCCGATATACTCTCTATACCTATGTGTCCTTTAGCATATACTAATAGGGCCATGATCTCTGGGTCGAACGGATAGTGTCTTCCAAAGAAATAGCGCGGCACACCTCTAGCCAGCTGGTCTACGTATAGTTTCTCCATTCTCTCACGGAGTTCACGAGGCAGGGGCTCGTCCAGATTAAGGTTGAGTACTCCAAGAGATGCTAGGGCATGTCTTGCCCCCCATTCAGCATCTACTCTATAGATCTCAGCGTCCGGATACTCTTCTTCTAGGATCATCTGACATCTAACAGGCAGATATAGATCATATATGACTGATCCCTCAAGTGTTAAATACTTAGCATAGAATCTTGGCTCTTTTTCTGGTTCTTCATCGAACTTGAGGAGGAATCTAGCAGCACCCAGTCTAGCATAGTTTATGCTTATGCCAAGTGCGAATCCTAGCTTATAGGCCCTGTTCAATAACTTGTATACGCTTCTCTCGTTAACCTTAATTCTTCTTGCATATGCTCTGAAAGCATTAGGCGGTTTAGAAGTCTCAGTCGAATACCTTGTCAGCTGCTCTAGAAGGTTTGCTATTGTGTATGTTATTTCTAGTTTTTTACAGGTCATCGGCAATACACCTAAATTTATTTATATTATAGTTAAAAGTTATTATAGATACCGACCTTGACCTAGGTCAAAGCCATCGCAACAATAAGGACTATAAACTATATTAGCCTTATATCAAGAACCTCACCGAACAGACTCCTAGGGCTATGAACACGAGAAATCCTGACCTCCGGGATATACGACAATAACGGATAACTACCTCTCACAACAACAGTTAAAGGATACGAGCCCGGCTGCCTTGCATAACAATAACCATCAGAACAAGACTCGACCCAAAGACCCCTAAGAATAGATCCACTAGGAACCACTAGTTTAAGCATCTCTCTTTCAAAAACATTTCTAACAAAATAAACGAAGGAACGAGCATGTTTCTCAAGCCTACTCCTAACACCATACTTCATCCTAAATACTCGTGTAGATGGAAGAGGGAGAAGCCTCCTAACATTAACTCTCCTAACAAGCAGTTTTTCATCAAGTATACGCTCTAATACACGTCTATTCATTTCATAAGTCTTCCGAGTCTCACCAGGAAGACCCAGTATGAAGTTAAGACCCGGAAGGAGATGAGGCAATCCATTATCTCCCCGTACTCTACCGACTCGATTAATTATCCTAACGGCCTCAATAACAGAGTCCCCATCTACATTCAAGTTGTTTAGACTAGCAACACGTGGATCTGCAGACTCGAGCCCAAAAGCAGCAACATCTCCCGGAGTATGATACCTTACTATAATTTTTAACGCCTCGGTAGATGCCCTGACATGTCGTACAATTGTTCCAGGATTCACATTATCAATGTGTAGGGTTTCGAGTCTAGGAGCTACCTTTCTAATGCCGTAGAAGAGTTTTTCCAACTCTTTGGGATTTGGTCTAGGCCATTCGCTAGAGCCGAGCTCTTCACTTCCATATACGAGGATATCTGCCTGTCTACCGAGTCGGAAATTCCTAGCTCCCATGTTATAGAGAGCTTCTACTTCCGACACGATACCGGAACTATCCCTAGATATAGGCCGGCCACGAAGAGGTTCAACACAGAAACTGCATCCACCAGTGATCCAGCGAGCACATCCCCTGTATGTTTCAAGCTCTATAACAAGGTTCCGGCCATAGTTAGGATGTTGCCGTATGATAGGCGCCCCCTTAACAGATACCTTATCGACAAAATCATAGTTTTCTCTAATACGCCAGGGCTCTGCTCGTTCCTCGCCATGAATGAGCAGGTTATAGACGTATACTTCAGGATCACCAGTAACTAGAACATCTGCACCGGCACGTAGAAAGCTCCGCGGAGTATAAGCCGGTCTACCTCCAGCCCAG
>JALWJI010000089.1 GCA_027081695.1 Acidilobaceae archaeon
GAGAAACGGGGACTAGCAAGCGCATTCCTAAGCCTCTCATGGACTATACCCGCGGGGGGAGGAAGAGCAGTAGGAGGATACCTCCTAGACATAAACCTAGAGCTCCCACTAAGACTAACAGCACTACTCTACACAATAGCACTAACAACACTAGCATATATCTTCAGAGACGAACTATACGTGTCCAAGCCCGCCCAAAAGCAACCAAAGGTTCCAAACATTGGGATAACAGATACTTAAAAACTTTTACAAGAGGGGAGAATTGAAACAGTCTCAAAAAGGAAAATCTGCACTATAACAGCAAGTAGGTCTACTAGGGAATGTGCGCGAGAGAATATCGCTAGTGTATCAATGTGAGGCTGAAAATATGTATTTAAGGAGCATCGCGAAGACAGTGCTTGTTTATTCTTTAATTATATCTATTATAGTTAATGGTGTAGTTACATATTCAATGGCTCCGGCGGAAGATGAAAAATATAATCTAATAGTTATAGTATATGGGGGATCGCGTAGCAGCGGTTCAATAGTCCTGGCCACTTCCGACAATGTGGTCCCCCTGGTTCCTGCTCGTGACTTTGTGCGGGAGAATTGTAATTATTCGTCGGAAACGCCGAACCTGCAGACCGTAAATGCGTTTGAGACAGATTATAATGGTACACGTTACAGAATAATAATAGTTGTTGACATATATCATGGTTGTAGTCATGAGCTGGAAGTCCTAAACATAAGTAAGAAAATATCTGTTGAAAATAAAATTATACGTGTGTACATAAGAGTCGCCACTCCCCCAGTCGTAAACCTTTCTACGAGTATACCGCTCATGATGGATGCCAGAAATGTTACTGTGTTGTATAGGTATGTCAATGAGACATACATAGAGCTCGACATAGAGCTAAAGGAGATTATTCCTCCTACGATACAGTTTTTAAGGTTGAAATATAAGGCTCTTCCCAGCGTTGAAATGAGGTTCCTTGTAGATACCAGAACTTGGCAGGCGAGCTACTGGGATGGAAACGAATGGATACCCGTCGGCTATATGCCCTTGGCAACCCCAGGGCTCAACGTGTCTAAGTTGTTGAGAGACCTTTATACTAGTTATAGGGAGGCTGCGCAATACTATATAGATCACCCTCAAGAGCTAGACACTATTATGGCCAAAGTACGGACATTTATAGAGAACAATGAGTCTGATAAGGTTAATCAATTCATAAATAGCCTAGTATATGGTCCCTTACCTGGTGAATGGAAGAATAGAGATCTTAAACTAAATTATCTTGGCTATAACTACACGCTAGACATGTTTCGAGGAAGCGAATCAACAAACTATGTAGTTAGGTATACGATTCCTAATTACACCAACTATATAGTAAATGCATACATACCTGCTGGCGCAATGTCTAGTATCAAAGGGGCTATTATGGACTATCTACAGAATGATTCCACATATGGCCTTGAGCAGATAGTAAGAGAGTATAATGGATTCGTGAGGATCTTCCGCGAACATGATATAAGTGGAAATTTCTGGGGAGGAATGCCAGTCTACATCCTTAATACTCCCCTGTATCTATTACCTGCCACGTTGCCGATACCGGCTGAACCCTTCAAGGAAAACTATAATGTTAGCGTCGTAAAAGCCATGCTCGAGATATCGAAGCCTTCCGAGAATAAACCGGGGCTAATACTATATAATACTACACTGGATGATCCTCGAATAGCTAACTTCACTAGGCTGCAGTACTCGAAGCTTATTATAGCAATTGATACTCGTCTGGCAGAGAAATTCTCCGTCTATAATATTACCAACGTGAGGAATAGGGCTCAGATATTGGAGAATTTGTTGAGTAAGACCTTGTTCGATTATAGGATAACATGGTATAGGATCATATCTATGGGTAAGGATCCAGAAGTAGAACTCTCGATGTTCATTAATAATTTAACATTGGCAGTATATGCGACAGCTCTTCAGTTAGGAGACAATAAGTCGCTAGAGTACATAGGGCTTTCTGCCATGAGTAACACAAGTAGTGGGGCCGTCACAGAGACTCCTAGCGGCTTGGTGGATACTATAGATCAGACATCTAACAGTGTTATGGGCAAGGAAGGAGAAAATAGTATTGTAGAGGACACCAGGAACTGGGATTCCAAGACGCTCATAATAATCGGAGTAATCCTAGTAGTTGTAGCGAGTCTAATAATGGTTATAGGCAGGGGTAAGCCTGGTGGCGTCGCGTAAGTTACGGGTTCTGGCCAGGTTTTATTCTTTCTCTCTATCAGACCCCTCGTTGGCTGAAGTATTAGCCGTGGTGCTTGGCCTAGTTGTCGGGGTATCCGCTGTTTTGCTCATCTTTCATAGATCAGCTTATGAGGCAGCACTCTATGCTACGCCTATTTCTCCGTTCGGTGGAGTTAAACCATATGTGCCGGGTTACATTAATCCGCCGACACAGCCCAGCGAGGAAATGATATATATGGCTGCGGGGACAACGTATCCTTCAATGATATACAAGTATAAGCTCCAAATATGGATTGTATGGGCTGTGTCTCAGCTCTCCGTACTCTATCCCCTGATAAGAAGGGTAAGGGCCTCCATAATATCTGCAGCCGGGATCCTGAATAAGTCCCCGCTGGTATTCTACTGGGCTGGTCTTTTGCCGGTTGTATTGGTTGTGGCTGGCCAGAGCTTGTCGTTTTATATCCTGGCACTGGGGGTGGGCGACGTATTCTTTAATTATATATCATATGAGATGATGACAGAGTATGTGGCTGGCGTGCTATTATATGGTGTTGCTCTTGGGGTATGGTTCTATACGATTACCGTAACCAGCGGTAGACTAGAGATAGGAGCTATGTATATCTTACTGGCTAGTCTAGGAATAGATAGACTTGTCCCAGATCCAGGTCTCTTACTTATTGTCTCAATCCTATTCACTGCCGCCGGTATCATAGTACTGTATACATTGTTGTGGAGGAGGTGGCTCAGGATATGAAGGCGTCGACGTTCGCTATAGCTGTCATACTAGTCTATATCGGGGTACTGTTGATAGGATATGCTCTCGTGCTCGACGGAGCGGGGCTACCCGGCCGATTCGTGGGATACTACCAGCTCGATGGAATACAAATAATGTATGGTCTGGCCCGGCAATCAGGATCCCCGCTAATATACGAATGGGTTGTAGCCGGCGTCCTGAAGCCGGGTAATACAACTGTAAATGTAGGAATAGAATCATTCGATAACCTACTATGTAGCAATGGAACCTCGCCTTTCGAGCTAACAGTGAGCGTCGGCGATAGTAGTATAAGTCAGAATAGTTTAAATGCTTCGATAACACTGTACAGGCAAAACGCCCTGATAATATCCCATGTAAAAGTAGTCGTCAATACAACAATGTGTAGGATTAATCCAGACCAGGTCTATGTCTACGTAGAGGCGAACGTCAATGAAAAATAATCGGGAGAATTCTGGGCAAGGATCCGTACTCGTAGAGGTCGAGGATCTCCTCGTAAAGTACGGGAAAAACATTGCATTACAGGTAGAAAAGCTCACGGTTCCACGTGGGAGAATACTAGTAATAGGGCCAAATGCAAGCGGCAAGACAACATTCATCAAGGCAGTCCTAGGCCTGCTAAGACCCATGAGAGGAAAGATAAGAATCCTGGGACTGAACCCATTAAAAGAAATGAATCGTCTCTACGAGATGACCACATATGTTCCAGACGGTAATCCCCTACCAGGAGGGTTACGTCTCTCATCCCTAGTATCCATGCTGTCTGAAATATACGGAGACACTAGGGTAGGAGAAGTTGTCGAAATGCTGGGACTCACACCCTACATGGAGAAAAGACTCGGCGACTTAAGCAAGGGCACCCTGCGCAAAGCAAGCCTCCTAATAGCACTCGTATCCAATAAGGAACTAATCGTAATAGACGAGCCTTTAAGCGGTCTAGATAGTAAAACACGGAGCATAGTTTCTAAGATCTTGGGAGAAAGAGAAGGAAGCTTAGTAGTGATAAGCCATATTCCTCTAAAGATAGAATTTGACTATCTTCTAATAATAGAGGCTGGAAAGATAGCTTATGCGGGTGAATACAGGGATCCAGCGGAGCTTGGCTATGATTTATTCTCGTGGCGCTAGCTACCGCGTACTACTCTTAACTGTTTTTATCAATGTTCTGTCATGATGTACGAAACAGTAGCTTGGTTAGGATACATTCATTTTATTTTACTTGGAGGATAATCCAATGGCCTCTGCCAGGCCAACTATGT
>JALWJI010000090.1 GCA_027081695.1 Acidilobaceae archaeon
CAGCATCAACATTCTCTGGAACTACTATTGATTCCTGGTGAACGGCCTGGAACAGCATTAGCTCGACGCCGTCCAGAAGTGCGATAGAGTCTCTGAAAACGACGAGCTCCGGTATATCATTTCTAGGTCTCATATCCCTTGCGACCTCAATCAGCTGAGCGGTGCTCTTTATACCGGTCCTCCCTGTATCGACGAGCATTATTCTAGGTGCATTGTTCAGCGATTCAATTATTTCTTCAAGTGTCGTCTTTTCCTTGAACCTTACTGTTACCTGGTGGACATGCATTAGCGTTGTTGGAACAACTACAGCGGCGGTAACGATGTTTATATCAGGAACAACGCTATTCACGTCCCTAGCATGGTGAGAGGGTAGCTTAACTGGATTCAGAACAATTGAGTTTATCGGACCTTTCTTTATTTCTCTTGGATCGGCCGCTCTCCTTATCATTACCGCTCTTACTTGCTCGATAGATGCAACTTTTCTTAGTGTACAGAGTAGCCTTAGAAGTCCAGTAGTGTTGCATGATACTACTCTTAAACTATTTGCTCCTAGTACCTCTTCATAGTTGCAGAGGGTGCTAAAGGATTTCTCGGCTACATCTGGTTTTTCTCCTCCTTGGTAAATCTGTTTCAACCCGCTGTACCTATCGTAGATCGGTTTGTTCTTTTTCCCTACTCCGCCTGGAGTCGAGTCTATTACTACATCAGCGTGTGAAAGTATATCGTGGAGAGTTCCTTTTACTTTGATGCCGACTTCCTCGAAGGCCTTCAAGGCCTCTTCGTCCGGAGCATAGAGGGGATAACCTTTCTTTACTGCTAATAATGCACCATAGTCGGGTGATTTCTTTACCACGCCTATGATTTCCATGTCGTCTTGTATTGACACTGCGTCTGCTACACGCTTTCCTATAGTTCCATATCCGTTTATCACTACTTTTGCCTTCATTCCTCCCTCACCCCTTGAAGAACTTTTCGTATGAGATCGATAGGGCTTCTAGCCCGGGTAATATTCTACCAGATAAGAAATATAGAAGTGCCCCTCCACCCGTACTAATATGTCCTACTCTTCTCTTTGCGTCCTCTGGTAGTGCTGAGAGTATAGCGTTGAAGTGTCCTCCGCCAAAAATCGTAAAGGCACTCGTCTTAGTTAATGCATATTCCACTAGCTCCTTTGTACCACGTCTAAATCTAGGATCTTCTATTACACCTGCTGGCCCCCTCATAACTATTATCTTCGCATTCCGCATCTTGTAGGTGTAGTACTCTACTGTTGAAGGCCCTATATCCATCGGGGCCCCTATTATCCTGTTCGCTGATACAATATCGAGACCCTCGTTTGTTTCCGAGATAAAGTCTAAGGGCACTCGGATATTCACGTTTTCAGCTATAAGTTTTCTTGCGAGACTCATGGTCTTCTCATCAGCTTTCTTCTCAATAACTTTTGCAGCTTTTCCGACGTCTCTACCTGAAACCATCAGAAATAGCAGTCCTACTAGGCCCGTGGTAAGTATTTCGTCTGCCGCACCTGATTTTATCAAATACTCAATAATTCTAACGGTGTCTTTCAGTTTCGCTCCACCAAGAACGAAGACTTTTGGCTTTTCATCTGTTGAAATCGCTCTGCTTAGAACCCTGATTTCTTTTTCTAATAATCGTCCCGCTGCCGCCGGAATTAGCTGAGGTATGCCTATGACTGTGGCTTGTCTCCTGTGGGATACTGCGAATGCATCGTTTACGTAGAAATCTACCTGCTTTGAAAGCTCTTTGGCAAGTATTGTTGACGCCTGGTCTTCTAGCGAAGCTTCGATTGCGTCTTCTGCGTGGAGCCTTGTATTATCTAGGAGGACTATTTCTCCTGGTTTAAGCTCTGAGATAACTCGTTTGGCGTGTGGGCCTATTACGTCTGGAATATAGGTGACTTTTTCTCCGAGAAGATTTGAGAGTAGCTCAGCGTGTTTTTTAAGACGAGTATAGTCGGAGGAGAATGGACGGCCTTGGTGGGCTAGTATAATTATGGATGCTTTTTTCTCCATGAGTTCTCTAATAGTGCCTATATGGGCTTTGAACCTAGTATCGTCTAGAATTTCCCCATTCTTACCTATAGGAGAATTAATATCAATGCGAAGTAGGACTTTTTTGTTCTCGAGTTCTAGGTCGTCTATCGTGGCTATTGTTTTATCCATGTACTTGATAGCCACTCGGATCCCAGGATAACGTATATCCCGTGTTATTCCTATATAAGCTATGACCGCGGTTTAACCAATCAAGGAGAAGACTAATGACAAAGGACGAAATACGCGTAGAGTGGTTCGGGCACTCATTCATACTCATCGATACAGGCTCGGCGAGAATAGCTATTGATCCACATGATGGAGGAAGTCTCAACATACAGACTTTCCGGATAACTGCAGACTACCTATTGATAACACATGATCACTATGATCACAACGCGGTCGAAGTAGTCGATGTTCCTTCTAAGTCTAATATCTATGTTGGTAGAAGAGGTAGTTTTACCTTAGGCGATATCAAAGCAACAGGACATCTCTCATATCATGACAAGGCTGAAGGCTCTATACGGGGAACAAATACTGTCTACGTATTAGAGATAAACGAAATGAAAATTGTTCATGCCGGCGACATAGGTGATATTAGTAAACCGGATGGTTTGAAAGATGCATTTTCTAATGTTGATATACTGATACTCCCCGTGGGCGGTACCTATACTATTGACGCTTATGAGGCGTGGAAACTAGTAGAAGAGACTGGTCCTCGATTAGTCATCCCAGTACATTACTGGATTCCATACAGTACGTTGCCCTTAGATCCGTTAGAAAAGTTCCTGAACATAGCCAAGGCGAGACGCTATAGGAGTCCTACACGCTCTATTACTGTTTCGAGGCATTCTCTGCCCGAGAAGACTACTATAGTTGTGATGCCTCCTCCGATGCTTAAACCTGGTAAGAATCCAAAGAGAGGCATGTAGAGTCAACAGTCTTCTGTGTTGGCTTAGATGAGAAGTATGGCGCCGGGGGCGGGATTCGAACCCGCGCCCCCCGTGTGGGGGAACGGGTCTCCAGCCCGTCCCCTTGGTCCGCTCGGGCACCCCGGCACCGGCATCTAGTATATTCCTTTTGTACTATAAAGGGGCTCCGGGTATATTGATTTTCCTGCCTACAACTATATTTAATAAAGTGCTACTGCATTATTGTTCTGGAACAGTATGTGTTCTCGGAGAAAGATCTTTTTGACCAGGAAATGTAGGGTTTTACTGGAATTATGTGAGAAAGGACGTGCTAGGACTCTATGCCGCTGTGGTTATCTGTTTAATTTCGATATAGACGTCCTTGGGGACCTGGATCCTCATTAGTCTTCTTAGAACTCGTTCGTCTGCGTAGAGGTCTATTAGTCTTTTATGTATTTTCATCTCCCAGTGTTCCCAGTATTTACTTCCTTCACCGTGTGGCAAGCGGAATACAGGTATTTCGAGTCTTTTTGTAGGAAGTGGGACTGGTCCCCTTATGGGTGTGCCTGTTTTTAACGCTATCTCTTTTATTTGATTTACTACGTTTTCTAGGTGGTCCTTGTTGGTGCTCCATAGCCATATCCTTATTTTGAACGGCACTTTCTCTCCACCAGTCCCTCCATTGTTCGTTGTCCGGGTTTATTAGGCTTAGCCTTGGAAAGAGTGGTGTAATGATTAGTGATTTATCTCGATAAGTCGGATATTGACTCGTCTATTTAGTCCCAATTAGTTCCTTTTAGAAATAGATACTTAATAGTAGCCATTTCGGAAGGTGTAGGAAATGAACCAAGAAGGAGAAAAGAGCCAAATAGCATCCACGCAAAGACAACCAAGTAAGGGAATGTTCTATGGAAATCTTGTTAGCATAACCGCTGCACTGATTATTGCCTACTTGCTGTTGGTTGTATATAGGTATGGATTCGAGATATTGTTTGGAGATGGTTACTTTATGCTTATGATAGCTCTCGTTGTCTTGGGCGTATTGGCGAGGTATTTTTATATCGATGCCGTAGAACAGGCGGAGAGGGCCTTCAGAGACATAGCACCCTGGGTTATCTTACTTGCATTCGCGGGAGTACTTCTTGGCTATAAGTATCCGCTCTATGGTGGCGGCTTGATCGTGCTATCTTATTTTTTGGAAGTGCCTGTGGCGTATGCTTTGTTCAAAGAATTCCAGAGTATTAGTATGGTTGGGGCATTGTTGTTCCTTGCAGGGATAATTGTTTTTGGTGTTTCTCTGCCATTTACAGTGTTTGCGAAAGAGATCGCTATTGTTCCTTTGTTAGGCGACGTAATCAAGACTCTAGGTCTACTCTTATTGGTTTCAAGGATACTTCAATCATAAAATCGTCCAGGATATGAGAGAGTAACAGAATATTGAGATGGGGAAAAACCTTATCTTTATCCCCGTTACTTGGTTCTTATCTCTACTTTGGCTGGCTTTACGTCTGTGACTATTCCAATACCGATTGTTCTGTTCATGTCTCTCATTGCGAACCTTCCGAGTGGTGGGAACTCGCTGAACTTCTCGATTACCATTGGCTTTATTGGCTTGAATCTTACGATTGCTACGTCTCCTGGCTTTAGGAAGCTTGGCTTCTCTTCTACTACTTGTCCTGTCCTTGGGTCTAGCTTTGCTACTATCTCGGTCATTCTTGCGCTTATGCTAGCTGTGTGGGCGTGGATTACTGGTGTGTATCCTGGGGCTACTGCGCTTGGGTGCCAGATTATGAATACTCTTGCTGTGAATTCTTCTGCTACTGTTGGTGGGTTGTCTAGGTGTCCTGCTACGTCTCCCCTCTTTACGTCATTCTTTCCGATGCCTCTTACTGCGAATCCTATGTTGTCTCCAGGCTCTGCTTTGGGTAGATCCTGGTAGTGCATCTGGATGCTTCTTACTTCTCCGGTGACTCCCGGTGGCATGAAGACTACTTTGTCGCCTACTTTTAGTACTCCTGTCTCTACTCTGCCTACTGGTACTGTACCTGCTCCTGGAATGCTGTATACGTTCTGGATGGGTATTCTGAGTGGCTTGTCGACTGGCTTTGCTGGTGGCTTTAGGTTGTCTAGTGCCTCTACTAGTGTTGGACCGTTGTACCATGGCATGTTAGGGCTTCTCTCGATTAGGTTGTCTCCTTTCCATGCGCTTATTGGTATGAATGGTATCTGGTCTACCTTGTAGCCGAGGCCCTTCATGAACTTCTTGAGTATCGTTGCTACCTGCTCGTATCTCTTCTGGTCATAGTTTACGTCAGGTGCGTCCATCTTGTTTACTGCAACTATGAGCTGCTCGATACCCATTGTCTTTGCTAGGAGAAGGTGCTCTCTTGTCTGTCCCTCAGGGCTCATACCTGCCTCGAACTCTCCCTTTCTTGCCGATACGACTAGTATTGCTGCGTCTGCCTGGCTTGCTCCTGTGATCATGTTCTTTACGAAGTCTCTATGTCCGGGTGCGTCGATGATTGTGAATACGTACTTCTTTGTCTCGAACTTCATGAAGGTTAGGTCTATTGTTATACCTCTGTCTCTCTCCTCTTTCATCTTGTCAAGTATCCATGCGAACTTGAAGCTCTCTTTTCCTTTTGCTTTTGCCTGCTCTTCTAGCTCCTTAAGCTTCTTCTCCTCAACGAGTCCTAGACGGAATAGTAGGTGTCCTACTAGTGTGCTCTTACCATGGTCTACGTGTCCTATTACCACTAGGTTCATGTGGGGTTTGTCTGCCATTACTCCTTCACCTCTACTTTTAGACTGCGCGTGTATGCGCACCAGTCAAACCTATGCGTATAGAAGGGCTTTATAAAAACACCGCTTGAGGGTATTACTGAAACAAATAGAGGATTATTAACAGCATACTGGACAAGCCTTGATAGAGAGCTTTGTTCACATAGAGGAAATGAGTATCGGCTCGTATAGTAAAAATTATGAGAGTAGCTTCCAGGAGGCTACCTGGAGCTGAGAGCTATTCTCTCTATCTCCTCTTTCTGTCTTATTGCATAGCTCTGTGCGTCTCCCCGTGAGGCAAGGATTATCTCCTGGGCAAGGCATTCTTCGATTGGCTTTGGATTATTAAATGCACACTGCCGTGCTCCTTCTGCAATGTGTCTGAGGGCTAGATCTACTCTTCTCTGAGGGGAGACGTCTACTGATACTCTATAGGTAATTCCACCGAACATTATACGGGTTGTCTCCTCTCTTGGCGCCGCTTTTTCTATCGCTCTGACAAGGACTTGTAGTGGGTTTTCTCCTGTTTCGAAGTATATAATGTCGAATGCTGTTTTTACAATATTGTATGCTAGGTGTTTTTTGCCTCCATTTCTTCCTGGCCTCATTAGCTGGTTCATTAGTCTCTCTACTATTGGGATCTGTGATTTAGCGAATCTCCTGTGCTCGTGTCTGCCCCCTGTATGTGGAAGCCATATTGGTCGTAGGCTTATGTATCGCTTGAGGCCGGGGTCTCGAACCTCGACCCCTACCCAGCTCCATTTTCCGAATAATCTTATGGCGTCTGCTCTTACCTCAAGGTCTTCTGGCAATGTTATTTCTTCGGCCATTATTTGCAACCTCCCTAGCTCCATCCGTGCTATGGAAGGGACTGGTTATAATATTCTTTATCCTGGAGGGTTCCATCTACTACTAATAGCCTAGTGCTAAATCTTATAGATTCTCGTTGAGACGCGATATATTGGACTATTCGATGCTATTGAGCCAGAATGAGCCAGAATTAATAGCTACGGGGAGTGCAGGATAATGGAGAATACTGCAGATAATAGATTGATACGCGTGGTTGCAGTATATCCATTTACACGAATACTAAAAGACGAGTCTCTGGGATTCGGAGCTTATATCGTAGGTCTTAGACTCATACTTGAAGATGATCGCTCGTTTATCCTAGTAAATGTTCCATACGAGGTAGCCGAGGCCATACGGATGATAAATGAGGGCGATGCGCCTCCTAGGAGGCAGAGCCTGTTCGATCTGTTAGCTAATCATGAAGGATTCAGAGAACTCTTCTCTGAGACCCTCAAACGTGTAATAATAGACGAGCTCGATTCGTCCACAGGACTCTACACTGCTACTGTTGAGTTTGAAAGTGATGGACTTTCACTTAGACTAAAAATGATCCCGAGTCATGCAATCTATCTCTCACTAGTCTCTGAGGCCCCGATCTACGTAGCCGAGAGCTTAGTAGATAGCGAGGAAATAGAAGAGGAGTTTGAAGACGAATACTAAAGAAATCCTAAGGAAGCCTCAATTCTTAAAAATATATGCCTTAGTGAATAAAACTTATCGTGTAGGTATGTAGGGTTAAAAAGAGATCTGTTTACCTTCTTGGCTTTTGTTTCCTGCCTTCCCAGAGGGCTTTAAGTGATACTCCATTTACCATTACCACTCTATATCTTACGCCTGGAATGTCTCCCATAGATCTACCTCTTGGTCCACCTATTCCTTCAATTATAACCTCGTCGTGTTCGTCTATGTAGAGTATACCTCCGTCTCGTGGCACGAAAGCCGTTACTACTTTCTTGTTTTTGACAAGTTGTACACGTACACATTTTCGAAGAGCAGAGTTGGGCTGTCTTGCTTCTACTCCTACTTTCTCGAGTACTATTCCTCTCGCCATTGGCGCTCCTTCTAGTGGGTCATATTTCTTCTTCAGTCCGAGTCTTCTCCTCTTAAACTCTCTTTGACTCCAACGGAACTTCATTCTCTTTCTTCTGAGCTTTCTAGCCGCGAATAGCCCTGAGGGCGCCTTTTTTCCTGTCAACCTTATCCCTCCACTCCACCAGATTTTGTGCCTTCACGGTTTATAACAGTAAGTGTGGGAAAGAGCTACACTATTATGACTCTATCTATCCCGTAGAGTGCTTTTAGTATACGCCGAGCGCGGGCAATGTTTCTGCCTTCACGCCCTATTGCTTTGCCCTTGTCTTTTTCCTCAACTTTTACTAGCACCCGCTTCTCATTACCTCGTTCTTGTAGTTCTATACTGATAATGCTGACGCCCGGGAATAGATTCTTCACGACCTCTTCTAGCGATAGTTCAGGTGAATATGCTATTATCTCTATTTTCTTTTTGAAAAGTTGTGACAGTAGCTTGACGTTTGATCCTTTCTTGCCAATAGCCTTTCCTAGATCTGATGGATTTACTAGAAAGTAGAGTTTATTCTCTTCGTCATCCTTTATGCATCGATATGCGACGGCTCCTGTGAAGTCCTGAAACATTGATATGTATCGTAGTTCCTCCATAGTTATTACGTCGTCGTCCACGCTTAGTCACCGATTCCTAACTGGTACTGCACTTTAGCAGCGGTATTCTGTTGTTTACTCTACTAGTTCTAGTATGCGGGATGAACCTTCGTCGATTACGGCCATTGCAGAGACTCTGAACGGTTTACCTATTGCGAGACCCAAGTCGACGCTTGAGCCCTTGTAGGTTATTATTGGTGTGTTGCTTAGCTTTGCGTAGTACTCGATTCTTTGCCTGTACTCTGGCGGTATGTTTTCTGCTATTATGACTAGTTTTGTTTTTCCGTGGAGCATTGATTTTAGAGTTTGCTTTACTCCGAGATATACTTTACCGGATTTGAGCAGGTTCCTGAGCTCTCTTTCAAGCGATACGGACACTTCTTATCCACCTCCGTCTTAACGCCTATTGTTTTTCTTTATTTTTCCTCTTCCTGGTTCTCTCCACTATCCCCAACCGATGTAATGCCTGGGCTTGTTAATAATACTATCCCAGTGCCGACTCTAGGTACTAAGCCGGCTATTATCGTTTCTGTTACACCTAGGAATCTTTCTTCTTCTCCTTTGACTGCGGCATCGAAGAGCTGTTTTGCCGTTATCTCGAATGCTGCTCTTGCCAGTACGCTTGGTTTTTGTCCGGCTATTCCTAGTCTTCCTATTTGCTTTATCTTTCCTGTAACTGTCATTAAGTCAGCTATTAGCATGACGTGTCTTATATCTACATCGAGACCTGAGCTTTGTAGAACTTCTTTTATTTCCTCTATAATGGCGTTTCTTGCTGCTTCGATTCCTAGGACGCTTGCTATTTCATGTATATTGTTTGTGCGTACTTTTTTATGATCTACTCCTTTGATTCTAAGGACCTCTGCTAGGTTGCTTCCCTCGGTCATAATCATGTATTCTGTTACCTTTTTACCGTCTACTTCTTTTTCTTCGGCTTGGATTATTGCTCTTTTGATGCCCTTGATGCCCTTCAAGTAGAGTTTCTTTATCTTATTTTCGATGTCCTTATATGCACTTACATGATACATGTATTCTGGTGGTAGGACTCTCTCGGAGAGTGTTATGTAGATTGTGTTTGGATCTTCTTCGTCTACTTGTATTTCTCCTAGTTTTGCTCTCTTGAGAGCCTCTATTACTTTCTCTACGGTTACGCCTTTGTCCTCCATCTGTTCGGGATCTAGTTTTAGTGTGACTACGTTGTCTCCTAGGAAGTACTCGAAGTCGTCGAGAACCTTGCCTATAGTAGTGTATTCTAATTTTCTAGCTATTTCTTGGGCTTTTTCCTTATCGTACTTGTGTTTTTCATCGAGATAGACCTTCATTATTGGCGTTGATGGTTCTCTGCGCGCGTCTACTATCTCTATTAGTCTTGGTAGACCTAGTGTGACGTCGAACTCCATTAGACCAGCGTAGTGGAATGTTCTAAGAGTCATCTGTGTACCAGGTTCTCCTATGCTTTGTGCTCCGACTACTCCGACAGGTTCTCCTGGTTGGCTTAGAGATAAGACGTATTGTCGTAGGGCTTCTCTCAGTATTTTCTCTTTTGACTCCTCTGTTAGTTTCTCCGAGTTTATTACTTTCTCCTCTAGTTCCTGGTAAATTGATGTTGGAAGGATTTTCTTTGCCATTTCGACTAGTTTCTTTAAGTCTCCCTCGAACATTTCTATCACCTCTCTTTTTACTTAGACGCCTCTTTTATCACGCCGAACCTCTCTATGAGCCTATCGACGTCTACTGCTTTACCGTGGTAGGTCATCATTGGGTCTGCTCCGTCTTCTCCGAATTTGAATTGTACGATCTGGCCGTAGAGGTCTCTTACCGTACCGTCGTATGCTGTGTAGAGGTCTTGCTCAGCGTTCATGAGTCTTCTCTGCATGTATCCGCTCTGTGAGGTCTTTACTGCCGTGTCCACGAGTCCTTCTCTTCCTCCTGCTGCGTGGAAGAATACCTCTGTGGGCCTGAGTCCGTAGCGGAAGTTTCCTTTGACGAATCCTCTGGCCTCGGGCGATAGGTCGTTTGGCTTGAAGTGTGCGAGGGTTCTCTTACGGAATCCTCTCCATACTCGTTTTCCTCTTACTGTCTGCTGGCCTAGCATAGCTACCATCTGGGTAATGTTGACGTCGCTTCCTCTTGCTCCGGTCTTGGCCATTATGAATACGTCGTTGAACGGATCCATGTAGCTTGTTGCGATCTGACCAGCGTCTTTCAGTAGTTTTTGAAGCCTGTTAATGATTTTGAGCTCTAGGGTTTCTTGGAGGCTTCTTCCCGGTATGGGCTCTAGTTTTCCTTCCTCGAACTCCTTTATCATCTCCGCGATCTCTTTCTTCGCCTCTTCTACTAGCTCCTTAATCTTCTCTCTGGCCTCTGGAGGTATGTCTACGTCTGAGAGCGAGATCGTGAGACCTCTCATGTCAAGCATTCTAATGAACATCCTGTACATTGTATCGAGTAGTTCTCTCGCCTTTGAATCTCCATATTCAAGTGCGATTACGTGGAGCACGTTGTTTGGTTGTTCCGCGCCTATAGCGCTCTTATCAAATACTCCCATTAACAATTTTCCTTCGTAAATTGCTATGTAGGAGTCGTGGAAACAGTCAATGCTGTCACAGGAGAGTGGTCCGCTGTTTATCTTCGCTTTTCCTGTATAGTTTAGGTCTTTCGGTAGGAAGAGGCTTACTAGTTGTTTACCTGTCCATAGCTTCTTTGGAGCTAGTATTGCTGGTTCTGGGAGTTCTCCTTTATATCCCGCGGCTGCTAGGAGTCTTACTACTTCTTTTTCTGTTAGGAATCTGTTCTTAACTGTTAAGAGATAAGCTCCGCTGACATAGTCTTGTCTTCCTCCTATAATTGGTCCTCCATATCTCGGCGTCTTTATGTGACGTTCTACTAGTAGAAGCTCTTCTGCTTCTGCTCTAGCCTCTTCGCTTCTCATTACGTGTAGGTTCATCTCGTCTCCGTCGAAATCTGCGTTGTATGGAGGACAGACTAGTGGGTTGAGCCTGAACGTCTTGTACGGCATTACCCTTACTTTATGGGCGAGTATTGACATCCTGTGGAGGCTCGGTTGTCTGTTGAATAGGACTATGTCGCCGTCTATGAGGTGTCGTTCTACTATGTCTCCTACTTCGAGGCTTTCGGCCATTTGTTTGTAGTTTCTATGGTATCTTAGGTCGATCTTTCTCCCGCTTCTGGCCTTATAAACGAACGTAGCTCCTGGCCACTTGTATGGTCCATTTAGAACGTATCTTCTCGCCTCTTCTAAGTTGTACGGAGTTACTCGCATAGGAACTGTTAGTATCTTGGCTATATCTACCGGCACTCCTACCTCATTAACGCTTATGTATGGATCTGGACTTATCACGGTTCTCGACGAGAAGTCTACTCTTTTTCCTGAGAGGTTTCCTCGTAGTCTACCTTCTTTTCCTTTGAGTCTCTGGGCTAGTGTCTTGAGTGTTCTTACTCTCTTCTGAGTCAGAGGATACACGTTTGGCAGCTCGTTGTCTATGTATGCCGCGACCACGTATTGCAGGGTTATCCATGCCTCTTCGATCATTGTTTCTGGCGCATTTGATGAAAGGAAGTTCTTCAACCTTAGGTTTTGGCGGACTATCTCGGCTAGAGCATGCGTGAGGTCGTCTTCCGACTTCATACCGGTTTCTAGAGTGATAGGCGGTCTGACCGCGAGTGGAGGTACCGGGAGAACCGTTGCAACCATCCATTCTGGCCTGCTTCGTTTTGGATCAATTCCTAGAAGTTCTAGATCCTCGTCTCTAACCCTCTCTAGTCTATCCCTTATCTCAAGTGGTGTAAGACGTGTTTCTCCCTCTGGTCGTTCCTCGTAGAATATTATTGGACGAGTGTATCTTATTCTGAACTGTCTAGCTCCGCAATAGGGACACTCCATTGTTTGTGCCGCTTCTTTTCGAAGCTCTTTGACGAAGTTGTCAGCGAGCCTAGGCCATTTCTCTTTTAGCCTTCTATAGATCTTCCTGTATTTTTCTGCTTTTTCACTTGGTATGAGAAGTCTTCCACACTGCCTACAAGTTGCTTGGAGCACGATGTTGATATAGTCTGTATAGTATGGTATTAGTACCGGTCTAGCTAAGTCTATTTTTCCGAAGTGGCCTGGACAGTTCTCACGCGTGTTTCCACAAACAGGACATACTTCTCCGGGCTCGATGGCTCCGAAGTGGGGATCTCTTAGACCTCCAGTAATTGGTGATCCGTCCGACTCGTAGAGATCAGGCCTTGTAACTGTTACCCTCGCCATTCTGTTAATTTCGTGGGGTGGAAGTACACCCATTACTATTCTATCGATCAAGTAGCTCTCAAATCTATCTCTGCCACCATTATATGACATTGCCTCCACCTCCTTACTTCTTCTCTGCGGCTTCTACTTTTTCCTCGACCTGTTCTCCCCCGTTTGATTTGGGAGAAATCTTGATTACTCTTGACTCGACCGGCCTCTGCAGAATCTTCTCTAGGATGTTTATCTTGTCCATAACCTTTATCTCGGGCTTGATCATCATGCTGGTTACTTCTTGGAGTAATAGTTTGAACGCGTAGGGGACTGTCACAGGCTTTATGTCTCCCTCTTCTCCATGTATCGGGCACTCGTATACGCCTTTCCTCCTATTGTACCATGCTATGTGGCCACACTTTGTACACACATACATAGTGTATCTATCGCTGTTGTATAGGAGTCTGTCTCTTAGCAGTGCTACTGCTCCATGGCCTACTAGACAGTCGCGCTCCATTTCTCCGAATCTAAGTCCTCCCTGTCTAGCCTTTCCTTCTGTCGGTTGTCTTGTTAGGAGCTGTACTTTACCGGTTGCTCTTGCATGCATTTTGTCGGATACCATATGGTAGAGTCTCTGGTAGAACGTTACACCTATCGCGACTGGTTTTTCGATGAGTCTTCCTGTTCTGCCATCGTACATTACTTCTCTGGCATTGGGATCGTAGCCTGCCTTGAGTAGTTCTATTCTGAGCTGTTCGATGTCGTCTTTGAAGAAGGGTGTTCCGTCAATGAACTTTGCTTTTATTGCTCCTATTTTTCCTGCAATCGTCTCTAGTAGCTGTCCAACGGTCATTCTTGAGGGTATGGCGTGTGGGTTGAGGATCACGTCTGGTACTATACCGTCTTCTGTATATGGCATATCGTATCTTGGGAGTAGTATTCCTATGACTCCCTTCTGTCCGTGTCTGCTTGCAAACTTGTCGCCTATCTCGGGGATTCTTAGGTCTCTTACCCTGATCTTGACGAGTTTTTGTCTCTCAGTAGTTTGAGTTAGGAATACCGTGTCTATTACTCCTTTCTCTCCAAATCTTAATTGGACGCTAGTATCGCGTCTTATCATCGCTGTGGGACTAATTACCCTTTCTTCCCCCATGAATCTTGGCGGGCTCTCTCTACCTACCAGAATGTCTCCTCCTCTTACTTCCACTTCTGGCTCTACTATACCGTCTGGGCCTAGCTTCGTGTAGTACTGGTCTCCTTTATGGTCGTAGAGTTTTGGTGATGGTACAGTTATCCTGTCTTTTGCTCCTCCACTGTATACGTTTTCTACCGCTGTATAAACTCTGTAGAAGAATGCTCGGGCTAGTCCGTAGTCTACGCTGGTCTTATTGAATACTAGGGCATCCTCTATGTTGTATCCGGTGGTGGCCATGAGTGCTACTATCATGTTCTGGCCTGAGGGCCTCTCGTTGTATCCCATGAGGCTGAGCATTCTTGTCTGTACTATGGGTTTCTGGGGATAGTGGAGTAGATAGGCGTGACTGTCAGTTCTATACTTATAGTTCAGCGCATATAGTCCTAGGGCCTGCTTGGCCATTGCTGATTGATAGGTGTTTCTCGGGCTCTGGTTGTGTTCTAGGAATGGTATAGTTGCTGCGGCTACTCCTACTATTGCGGGGACCCAGAGTTCTAGGTGTGT
This sequence comes from Acidilobaceae archaeon, assembly GCA_027081695.1. Lineage (GTDB taxonomy): Archaea > Thermoproteota > Thermoprotei_A > Sulfolobales > Acidilobaceae > S143-63. The sequence goes on from JALWJI010000090.1 coordinate 14,209, forward strand.
GTGATCCGGCGTTACGTCTTCAGGGAACTCTGCTATGTATGCGTTTTCTTCTTCGTCTGGGTCTAGGAGTTCTATTACTCCTTCTCTTACTAGATCCCAGAATGAGATTTCTCCTCTTCTCAGTTTCTCCGCATGTTCTTTTGTTAGTTTTGGTTTTCCATTCTCTACGACTATGACTGGTCTCATTAGCCGTCCTTCGTCGGTATTGATATAGAGTTCGTTGATGTACTCGTCAACTATGTGGGCTACTCCAACCTCGTAGCTTAGCTCTCCGCGTCTCCTTCTTTTCCTTAATTCCTCTGCTAGCCATGCTCCGTTCTCGTGGAATCCTATTGGTCTACCGTTGAGGAATATCTTGGTGCCTGCTCTCATTATTTCTGGTGCTTCGCCGGCTTCTACGGCTTCCTTTATTAGTTCGTCGAGTGGGATCACTCCTAGATCGTAGAGGAGTTTTTCTATTTCGCTCTCGTCTACTCCTACGGAGATATACGACATTAGTGCTAGGTTCTTTACAAGTCCACAGTTTATGCCTTCAGGGGTCTCGAAGGGACAGAGCCTGCCCCAGTGTGTTCCATGTAGGTCTCTTGCCTCGAAGTGTATTTGTCCCCTGCTTAGTGGGGATATGACTCTTCTTAGGTGGCTTAGAAGGCTGATCCAGTTTGTACGGTCTAGTGCCTGGCTTACTCCTGTTCTCTCTCTGCCCCAATTTCCGGTTGCGAGGGCGCTTCTTAGCCTCTCTGTAAGTATGTCTGCTCTAACGATGTAGTTTAGCTTTGGTTTTGAACGATGTCTCTGGCTTATGTATTCTTCGAGCTGGTTTCTGATCACGTTTACGAGGGCATTATATCCTTCTCTAAATATCTCTGCTATTAGGTCTCCTGCCAGCCTTAGACGCTTGTTACTGTAATGGTCTTTATCGTCTGCTGGTCTTTTACCTAGGTATAGCTGAAGTACTCTGTTAGCCATTTCTGCTAGGAAGTATGCCTTCTTCCTCCTATCTTCTGGTTTGTCTCCTAGGTGTGGTAGGAACTGTTTATCTAAGAACTCCTCTGCTCTCGCAATTCTTATTTCTCTCGGCTGTCCTGGTGCAAGCCTGTTACCTATAAATTCTAGTGCTTCCTCTCTCGTTCTAACTGTGAGAGCTACTTTGTTGAGGCTCGGTAAAAGTTCTCTTAGCACTTCGTCATCGGCTGAGACAGCGTGACCTATCTCTACGTCTTTTTCTAGTCCTAGTGCTTTCATTAGAATCGCAAAAGGTATCCTATAGGAGAGCCTTGAAATGCTTACTTCGAGGCTTCCATCACTCATCCTGTCTACGATTATCTGTCTTCGAAGTCCCAGTACTGTTGAGACTACCTTTGCTGTATGCGTAATTTTAGCTGTGCTCGCAGTGGATGGACCTACGATTATCCTGTTTACTGCTAGATCTTCTTGGACGACTACGACTTTTTCGCTTCCATTTATGATGAAGTATCCACCAGGATCATATGGGTCTTCTCCAGCCTCTATGAGCTCGCTTGGACTAAACTTTGATAATGGATCTATCTCGGATCTTATCATTACGGGGAAGTCTCCTATCTTAACCTCTCTTGAGTCGACCTCTTTTCCTCCAATGATAAGCTTCATCTCGACGAACAAGGGGGCCATGTAAGAGATGTTCCTTATCCTACACTCCATTGGCAGAACACGGTGCTGGCTACCATACGCCTCCTTCACCATTGGTTTCTCAATCCTTAGCTTGCCGATGACCACCTTGACATCTGGCATTGTTATTTCAGATATACGGGCCCTACGTCCGGCAATACGTCTCCACTCAGGTGTAATTTCCTTAACACTACCGATGATACGCTTCATCCTATACTTGACGAACGCGTTATACGAATCTAAGTGCTGTCTAGACAGACTCGTCTCCTTTATGAACGAAGAGAACACTGTCCAGAGCGTATCCTTGTCTAGAATATCTCCTGAGCCGTTAATTTTACTCATAACTTTAGCCCCCCTAGAATACTACCACTATCCTATAATACAAGGACTCTCCAGCAGTAGGAGACTTCCTCTTTATCTCGATAATATCTCCCGGCTTTGCCCCAAGTAATTGAACTATAGGATCATTTATGCTGATCCGGGGCAACTGGTTTGGTCTAATACTGAGTGTTCTCAAAAGCTCTGCTGCCTCCTCCAATGACAATATTCTATGCTCTGGGACAAGCTCGTGTTCAAGTATCCTCTTATCTAATCGTTTCTTCCTCGATCTCGAGACCAATGTTACACTATCCCCCGGAACCTACGCCAAAAAGAAGAGATC
>JALWJI010000091.1 GCA_027081695.1 Acidilobaceae archaeon
CACGTAATTTCTTATTTAACTCAAAGTCTATTCCTATGATATACATACCTATTATAGATCCAAGGAGAATTGATTGCGCGTTAAATATATTTTTAAAGTCCGGATCTAATATTGGTGATACCTTGTCAGAAATATACATTACTATTATCATAATAATTAATGAAATTATTGTCATGAAATGTGATTTATCAAATAACTTTGTAATATCATACCCATAACTAGCAAATAACTTATAGATCTTCTGCTTCCTTGGTACATACGTCTTGCTGAATATCATAAATACATACGTTAAAACAAATAAAGTCATAACAATAAGAATTACTTCTACATATATAAGCATGAATTCACTGTTTTCTAAATTAGCTTTGAGCGGAGTTGTCACGAGATCTACAACAACATAATTTACGTTATAAGACCTAAGTTTTCTAATTAAATCATTTTTGAAACCCTCTATAATACTCACGCTTGAAGGTATGCTATTTGTTTCTTTGTTAAATGCATACATTATTGTAATCAATGCAGGACTAGTACTGTTTTCTTTATTATAATAATAGCTAGTTAAGAATTCGTCAACATGTGCACCTATATAAAGATAGGTATTCTGAGCTATTCCAAGCGCTCTGACGGCACTATATATGGTACTTGTATATTTATTATCATAATTCTCTATAATAATAACAGATAAGTTCCTATAGCCTAGAACTAATGATAAATTACCATGAGTATACCTAATATTAGTTAAACTGTCACTAACATTGGATTCTAGCTTTATCAAACAATCCGTAGCATTACATATAGATCCTAGGTTGAAGTTAGATGTGGTAAAGATAAGGGATTTTGAAGGTACTAGTACTATAACGGACTCATTATCTAAAACTCCGTGAAATCCATATATTAATCCATTCTTTATGTAAAAATCTAATAGATGATCATTAGCATACTGGTTCGATAATTCTATTATATCGTTCAATATTCTTAAGTCATCAGTTTTGTTCAAGGAATCAGTATATCCTATAATCAAGTGAGGCTTGTCTAATGAGAGAATTCTATCATATTCCTTGTTTAATTGATAACTAAAATAAATACTTTCAAAAACGAAAATAATTGAGAACAATAAACCAATCACTAGATATAGGAATATCCCTGAAAAAAGGATTTTAGATAACTCTGACGGCATTCCACACCACCCATTTCTCATGAGTTGTTAACAGTGAATCCTAAATCTTACGATTGGATGCATACAATATCAATGAGTATTATATCCCTCGTAGCCCCACTAAGTTCCCCAAGCCCGAGCCAACAGTTCCATTATCTAATACATATAGTGTAGTCATATGTTAATATTATCTATTGACAATTAGCTCTGATCTTTCAAGCTTCGATCCACTTGACTGGGCTTGGACACCCAGTATCCAGTCCGGTACATTATTATGATCGGGTTATTTTAGGCTTGTACTAGCCAGAAAGTATAATGGTGCTTGGATATGTCAGGGTTTGAGAAGGCGGTTCATGTCAGGGTTTCTGGTCTTGGTGATCTTGTTCGCCTCGCGTCTACGCTTGCCAGTCGTATGATTGTGATGCCTGTGTATAGGGTTTCTAGGGATGGTAGGACAGTGTATTTTCTCCAGATGATGTATAAAGACTATTACAAGTACTATGGTCTCCCCATAGTGTATTATTATGTCGAGGAGGATGCCTCGAAGAGCGCGGAGGAGGCAAAGTATATTCTTGCAAAGAGCGATGAGACTGGGGAGAAGATAGAGATCTCTAAGAAGACTCGGCCTGGATGGCTTGCTATACCCTTGGTGAACCTGGAGGAGGTTCCTAGCTATCTGGACGAGGAGGTATTACTTGGTAGGAGCTAAACATCCGCGTGTAATACTCATTATATAATATATAGATGCCGTCGGTAGCCTTTTCCCTTATATAATAGCCTAAGCATCCTCAGCTACGGCCTCGCTCCCGACATGTGATCCCAGTGCCTCGAGAGACTGTATCGCCTGATAGAGCTGGTCGGCTATACTTGATCTCTCAGAGGCTTTCCGCAGTATGACGCCGGCATCTGTCACCTGGTATATCTTATACGTACCTTTCTTGTATAGTGGAGCGATAAGCCCTAGCTCTTCCAGGCACTGAAACGCGGCTAATACCTTGTAGCGTGGTGCTCCTAGGTGGGAGACTGCGTCTCCTGGTGACAGTGGGCCTTCCCTCTCTAGGAGCTCTAGTATCATGTATGCTAGTCCTCTCATCAACCATGCACCCAATAGGATCGTTATGAGACCCCTTCTCGTTATAAACGGGAATGGAGTGTATTACCAATAGTATTACTCCCAGCGTAACGAAATAGTACTAGAATAGTTGTGGAGTTTCAAAAGATGTTTTTTCCAGTAACCCCATTAAACCCATCGCGGGTGTAGGGGCTAGTGAAGTATCCTAAGCATGGACTAGGAATAATAGTGCGGAGCCGATGTATAATTGTCAACGATGAAAACAAGGTACTAGTACAGCGAGAAAAGAACGGAGTCTACAGTATCCCTGGGGGAAGAGTAGAGTTCCTCGAGAGCATACCTTACACAGTAATAAGAGAGATGAGAGAAGAGGCAGGAATAGAAGTTATACCGGAGAGACTAGTATACGTTGTCGAGACACTAAACGAGAGAAAGGGAAAACCAAGACATGAACTACTATTCTACTTCAAGTGCCAGCACCTAAGCGGAGAGCCCAGGAAAGAATTCAAGAATATGATGTTCCAATGGGTGGATCCCCTGGAGGTAAAAGATAACTTCTGGCCCCCGGGACTAGCAGAGAAGCTGGCCGAAGACCTACCAGACTTCAAGCACAGCTATTTCCTCGTCTACGTCGATGAGAAACTCAAATTCATAAACACGTTCACGGATCCAATCCTATTCAAGTATCTCGGAACCCACTAGACAAGAAACTGGTCTTTACTCCTATCCCTTTATTCTTAGTATAGAGTATGAGCGGTCCCCATGAGCTTGTTCAGCATCCAGCCCATCGACCCTCTAAGGGGCCGATACGGCTAAGTTCCCGGATTCCCGGTCATCCCGCCAATGAAAAATAAATGGAATACCGTGACTAATATAAGATCCGCGAACAAAGTAACGTGTTACGTCATTATCTAGAGAAGAGTCAATGTTACTCTACACTAGTTAGCCATGATATTGTCATAGTATATGTCTCCTATATCATTCTTTAGTTAAGCCCGAGCCAGTATAGTAATACATGATATTCGCTATACTACCAATATTTAAATGAAAGAAATTCGGTGATAGCTTGGTGCACAGCAAATACGTAGATAAAGAACTATTATACTGGGCCAAGAGAAGGATAAACGTTGACATGTTATTAGATTCTTTAAGACGACACGTGATAGCATGCACCGTCTGCAGACTTAAATGTATTGATCCTCCAGCAGTAACTACTGGCATGCTGTATGACCTAGGATACTCTCAGTACGATGTAAGAGCTTTCTGGTCTCGGCTTCCAAGAGGAGAATACGGGTTCACTATTTACCAGTTGAAAGAAGGCGAGATTAGAATACTCTTCGAGCATAATGTGGGAAAAGTCCAAGAATACTACTGCGACGATGTACGTATTCCAATAGACGATTATGACGCTGAGAAGAGACCGACTGTTTACACCCCTAATAGCCATAGGCTATTCGTTAGATTCCATGGAAACCTAGGGGGCAACCTAATCAGAGTAAACGTGGTTAGAATAGCTAAAATAGTAGAATCATACGAGCCTGGTCTCCCCGAAGAACTACTAGATGTTATAAGGCAAGTCTATTGGGGAAAGCGACCGAAGGAGGATCTAGCTCGTCTCATAGTGAGTGAGCTCTCTAGATGGAGGAATATCGTTAGCCTCCTGTTTCCTCACTTGCCTAAAGACGATGCTGGATACGTAGAAAGAATGCCCATTCTAAGAAGATAAACAGGATTAACCTTGTTGATGTGACTATAGTATATTTATCTACACGTAGTAGTTTACTTTATACCACTATAATCTACAATTAGCTGTATCTCTCCTTTAATAAATTATCTTCAACATGGTGATTCTCTTTGACGGAGCACGCCGAAGAAAACAAAGAGGGGAAAGGAGATGTTGGGAGACTGCTGGCAGGTATAAGACTCCTCTTCAATAATCCCATAACACGCTCATACTTGAAAGCTTCTACAAGACGAGTCACCTGTCGTTACAAGGAAAACATTGATAGAGAGGCCACGATCATTTATCATGCTCTAAGTAAGCTTGCTGGAGAACAGGTCTATAGTTGTCCTGTGACCGCACGGTTCCTGGGAGCTCTTATAACCAGTACTATTAAGACGGGTGTCAAGCTTCTAGGCGGCGACATCGAGTCGGCTAGTAAGGCACTAGAAGATCCCGCGGTTAGAAGGGGAATATCCCTTGTAATAGAGAGCCTGGCCAAATACGGTGTAACAGTCCCACAGAGTCTATCAGCGCCATTCCTGATAGTATGGAACTTCACGAACATGTGTAACCTTAGATGCATACACTGCTATCAGCGTGCTGATAAACCGGGCCCTGACGAGCTATCTTTAGAGGAGAAGCTAATGGTAGTTGACCAGCTGGATAAGGCAGGGGTAGCTGCAGTAGCACTGAGTGGAGGAGAGCCTACGATTCATCCCCACTTTCTCCGCATAGTTGACGAGCTGAATAATCGTGGAATATATGTGGCTGTTGCAACCAACGGTACCCGTTTCGCCGACAAAGAATACCTTATGAAGGCTAAACAGCACGGCTTACGATACGTAGAGGTAAGCGTTGACAGTCCTAGGCCAAGCGAGCACGACAAGTTCAGGGGAGTACCTGGGGCCTGGAACAAGGCAATAAGAGCTCTAGAGAACGCTGTAGATATAGGCATAAGCAATGGAATGGCGACGACGATAACCAAGCTTAACAAAGACCAGATACCCGAGATACTCGACCTAGCCGAGGAAATAGGTGTGCAGAGAGTAATCTTCTTCAATTTCGTACCCACAGGAAGAGGAGAAGACTATGCATGGCTCGACCTGACTCCAGAGGAAAGAGAAGAAGTCCTAAGAACACTATACAACGAGATGAAGAATCGGAAAATAGAAATCATAAGCACTGCTCCACAATACGCTAGAGTAGTACTCCAGCTGAGTAGCGGTAGAGAAGTGGCGCCGACACACTTCTATGTAGGAAACAACAGGATAATGAAGAGCCTAGCAGAATTCATCGGAGGATGCGGGGCCGGAAGAATATACGCAGCTATCCAGCCAAACGGAGATGTTACACCATGCGTATTCCTACCCATAAAGGTTGGTAACCTGAGAGAAACTACCTTCAACGAGATCTGGTGGAACAGTCCTCTATTGAAAGCACTCAGGAACAGGGATAACCTCAAAGGATACTGTGCCAAGTGCCCGTATAGGAATATATGTGGCGGCTGTAGGGCGAGGGCGTACGCATACTATAGAGATCCTTTCGCGCCCGACGTAGGGTGTATACTTAACAAGGATGCGTGGGATAAGCTTCCAAAAAAGAAAATACGCCTAGTCCAGCACCACTAGTTCAAGTATTCTGAGTCTAGACACGGGTATCATTTAGCGAGAACGATACTGCAAGTACAAAAAGTATCTCTGTGATAGTCAATAGGAGAGAATAATAGACATAGACCAGTGGATCCACCGTATTAACAGAGACAGTGTTAAGTAGAGATACTACTGTTTCATTAGGTTGCTGTATGTGGACTTTGGCCCAAAAACTAATAGGGTAGAGTAGTGGCCAGAGCCCAGCTATCAGTCCCGTTACGGTTGCAAGCGTTTTCACTATTTTACTCCGTGCCGCGAACATTATTATTGATGCAAATGCAACGGTCGGAACTAAGTATTGGTGGTTTACTCTCCAGTAGGTCGCCGTATAGACTATGTATGAGGCCAGAACCGGTATTAGGGGATCCCTTGTTCTCCAGACAGCATAAAGGACAAGTAGATACAATGGCATAAACAGGACTGGCCAAAGCCTTAGGATGTATGATGTATTTATGCCCACATAGTTCCATGCATAGAACGCTATTGAGAATATACCGTTAAAACTGTATACTACCGGTACACTGTAGCTCGGTGAAGACACGCTTTTCGCTGCTCTCATTAAGAAGGAAAGCGATTCTGGCTCCGCGAATATGTATGGGGAGAATGCAACGGCCAATGGTAGAAATACAAGATACAATGCCGTTAAGAGCTTGTTGAAGCCGTATGATCGATAATGATATAGTAACATTGCCAATACGGCATATACCAGTAGTGGCTTAATGGCTAGGCTGATGCCCATTAGCAGCCATCCAGCCCACTTCCTATGAGAGTAGAGGTAAACGTATATTCCGGCGAGGAAGAATGCTAAGGGGATCTGGTCGAACATGCCATAGATGCTCGAGATATATATGACCATTGGGTTGAGATAGTATAGGGTCATTGCTATGAGTCCTTTCCACTTATTGTCAGTATACTTCTCTACTATCATATAGATGAGCACAGCCGAGACTATGTCGAAGAAAATATAGACAGCTTTAATAGCTATTATCCAGTCAGGAGGGGCATAAACATGGTATGATCCATCCATTACAATTCTCTGAACCGGTGAAGGAGCAATGAGTCGGAGGACTCCAAGTATAATGATGAACAGTGGGCCGTAGACATAGGGCCATGGATACGCCCATCCTAGCTCTTTCCACGCAGTAGCATCACAATAAGCATAGAAGTGAAAGTGATATTCTAAGAACGTATCGGCGAATCCAGCGAACTGTGGGATATCGCTACCACTAGTATAGGGTGCAACTATGATTCGTGGAACCAGTCCTAGAAGGACGAGTATTATGAACCAGAGTCGATAGCTATCTAATAGTGCCTTCATAGTTTTTCTCAATCTATTGGCACCTTCATCTCGGAATCCAAGCCTAGTTATTTTGCGTCATTGTATAGAGATCCCCATATATTGTAAAGGTCTCGACTCATAAAATCATTAGGCCGGACTATTGTTTCTATAATCAACCGTAACCTGGTATCATTTTGTTTGGAGGAGGCTGGTGGGGCCGCGGGGATTTGAACCCCGGACCACGAGGGCCCAAGCCTCGCATCCTAGCCAGGCTAGACGACGGCCCCACATGTATCCATAGATGTTTTCTCCTCTGTGAGGGTTTTAAATCATATGGCGCCGCTCAGTATTTCTCCATATAATACCTGTACTGGACCGTATGAATATATGGGTGTCGGCTTCCTTGGAGTGCGAATATGATATTGTTCTTAACAGGCCCGTCGGAGAAGATCTTCTCGAATACCTCGAGGGATTCAAGGTTTATGTACCTGATAGACCTGTGTCGAGCGAAGAACTCTGGGAAATTATTTCAAGATCTCGCGTTTATATTAATTGGTTCAGCCGCGTAGACAAGAGACTCCTAGAGAAAAAGGGATGCCTAAGGCTAATAATTGCACGGAGCACCGGCTATGACCACATTGATGTGGAGGACGCAGAGAAAGAAAACGTATGTGTTGCTAATCAGCCCGAACTCATCAATGAGGCAGTAGCAGAATTCGCCGTCGGAGGAATACTTGCAGCGTCACGAATGATAGTCCACGGACACCTATACTTGCCGAAGTGGGCGGAGAAAGGATGGCCTACCCATCTAAGAGGCCTCATAATAAGGGGTAGAAGCGTAGGACTTCTAGGAGCTGGAAGAATAGGGCAAAGTATAGCCTATAAGCTTGCAGGACTAGGCGCAACCCCCTTCTACTATTATAGCAGATCAAGGAAACCAGGCCTAGAGGCAGCGCTAGGAGCAAGATACATGAGCCTCGAAGACCTATTCAAGCATTCAAGTATCCTAGTTAATAGCTTACCACTCACGAGGGAAACCACGGGGCTAGTCACGAAAGAGCTACTATTAAAGCTTCCGCACGGCGCGATATACGTTAACATAGGTAGGGGACAGACAGAGGAACCCATGGCAGTAGTCGAGGCCGCCAGGGAGAGGCCAGATCTCTACTTCGTACTCGACGTTCATCCTACCGAGCCATTGCCTCCAGGGGATCCAAGATATGAGTTGCTGGACAACCCACATGTAATCATGACACCGCACTTCGCCGGATACTCCGATGAATCATACCTAGGAACAACAATACTCAGCTTCCTCCAAGCAAAAGAGTACCTGGTGAAAGGATGTGTCTGGAACCCTGTTAACAGGGCCTGCAGGATGTGCCCCAGCCAAAGCATAGGCCTGGACGAGGCACTGAGCCTTGTCAGGCGCCAGCTAGCGCTGAGAGAAATAATGGATCTACTACCATAACCCATAACATGGGCCGATGACGAATACTCCCCAGAAGGATCCGCCTCTATACGGGATGAACGTGATTCCTTTAACCGAGGCCTCCATCCTTATCATTAACGGAGGAGTCCAGGGATGAAGATAACACGACTAGAACTATACCATGTGGCTATGGAGCTTAAAGGGGACTTCGAGACAAGCTTCGGAAAAACCCGGACCAGGCACGGGATACTTGTACACCTAATCGATAATGAAGGATACGAGGGATGGGGAGAAATAGTAAGTGGGGACGGACCATGGTATAGTTATGAGACCATAGGTACAGCCTGGCATATTGTGAGAGACTACCTGGTAAAGTTCATAGGCGGAGAACTATCGCCTGTTGAGTTCCAGAAACGTTCTGCTCGTATAAGAGGCCATAACATGGCAAAGGCAGGAATAGACGAGGCACTATGGGATCTATACGCTAGACGCATGGGAAAACCATTATACGAGGTCATAGGCGGCGAGCCTAGACCCGTAAAAGTAGGGGTAAGCATCGGCATAAAGAGAAGTATAGACGAGCTCCTCCAAACAATAGCCAAGAGACTCGAGGAAGGATACGAGCGGATCAAACTAAAGATAAAGCCAGGCACCGATATCAAAATAGTCGAAGCCGTCAGGAGAGAATATCCCGACATACTCCTACAAGTAGACGCAAACGCCGCATACAGACTCCAGGACCTCGAAACCTTTAGATCGCTAGACAAATACAATCTACTCATGATAGAACAACCACTCCACTACGACGACCTACTCGACCACTCCATACTCAAAACCAAGATAAAGACACCGCTCTGCCTCGATGAAAGCATCAAATCACCAAGACACGCTAGATACGCTCTACAACTAGAGAGCGCAGACATCATAAACATAAAGCCTGGCCGAGTCGGAGGAATAACACCAAGCCTCCAGATCCACGACCTATGGAGCCAAAAAGCAGGGAGACCAGTATGGATAGGAGGAATGCTCGAGACAGGAGTAGGAAGAGCCATCCTAGTAGCCCTAGGAACCCTACCTGGGGTAAGATACCACAGCGACATAAGCGCCAGCGACCGGTACTATGAGGAGGACATCATAACCGAGCCATGGACTCTACACAAAGGATCGGTACTAATACCACGCGACAAGCCAGGAATAGGAGTAGAAGTAGACATGGGCAAGCTAGAAAAATACACCTTAAGAAAAGAGACCATCGACATAGAGAATCCTTGATCTCGGCGTCACGGATCGCGGGAAAGACTCAGAAGCCATTATGGTGTATACACTATGAAGAGCGCACTCTATACAATAAACCGTGATAGACTTTCACAGGTTTCTGTACTGCTGGTTTCCTCTAATATAGGGGATCTGATTAGGAGGCTTGAGGACGAGGATCCCCAATACCTAAGTGTAAGGGATCTAGTTAGAAAGAGGGGAGCCAGTGAGAGTAGCGTTCTTGCAGTGCTTAATGCACTTGTTAGCTATAAACTGGCGATGAGAGGAGAGGATTGGTGGCGTTGCTGGAGCAGATATCACATAGATCTTCCCTTGAGGAGGAATATAGGTGCTCTTGTTGACGACGAGGTTAGATTTCTTGAAGAGTGTAGGGGAGCCGTGTTTCAGAGAGCAGCCAAGATAAAGAGGCTATACAAGGTTAAATCTAAAGGATTACCTGTACTCGATAGGTTGTATGAATCTCCTCTTAGTATATTTGACTCGGCAGGATGGCTTATTGAGGGATTAGCCCGTGCTTTATCCTCTAAGCCCTACGCCAAGACTATCGTTTTTGCTGCCAAGATGGCATATTATGTTGCTAGAACTGTTGATAAGAGAAGAATGGCTCCGTGGGATGCTATGATTCCCGTAGATCTTAGGGTGGCCTGTTTTCTCTACAGTACTGGTATAATTGAGGCATCGAGTTACCGGGATATAATGAGGGATCCTCGGAGAGCACAGGAAGCGATATTAGATCTCGCTAAACAGATTGATGTGCCTCCACTTAACCTTGACACGATGTTCTGGAGGACAGGATGGATTCCTCGCGATCTACCCAGGGAATCTTGGGACAGGGAACTAGCTGTGATAACCGGGACGAGGTTTCCTTCTAGATTGTTTGTTAGACCGTGTACTTAGCTAGTGAATGTGTTCTTATAAAGTTTCCTTGATGCCGAGATTATCTTGTATGCTTTCTCGGCGTCTTCTGGGGATACGACGATTACTGTGTCTGTGTGGACGCTCATTATCTGTTCTATGTTTATTCCGGCGTTTGCTAGGATTGTTGTTACGTATGAGATGAATCCTTGCGTGTGTATTATTTCCCGGGGACTGATTATAATTAGTAGGGTTCTTTCACGTGAGGTATTTACCGGTTCTATAGGTATGGATTTGAGGATCTCGTCCGCATGTTCTTCTCCTATTGTGAGCGTGATAGTAGTTACCCCCTGGAATAGGAGTAGGATCCTTGATGATCCTGCAAGTTCTCTTACCTTATCGGCAATATATCCCAGTGCGGTTACAGGATAGGTTATGACTGCAACGTCGGCTCTTAGCTCAAGGCTAGAGCGGGAAAGTAACTCTGCGGGCTTATAGAGTGCTGACTCATTGTTTTCTAGCGCTTGTTTTAGCCGTGATAAAGCCGTCTTCACAGCTTGTGGCGATACATTTAGGTTTTCTTTTTCTAGCGTTGTAGCGATCAATTCAGCTGTCTTTGAGAGATTTAAAAGGCCTTGGCTCAGCATTGTTTGCAGACAGGGGTTTGATCGTATTATTGTTTCTGTTAGCTTTGCTGCTGATATCTTGTTTTGTATCATTTGTATCACCATATGACACAATTCTTGTTTTCTAATTGATTATGTTATATTTGTGTCATTTATCTTTTATTTGTGTAACCTTCTCTCTGCTTCCATGCAGGCAAATATTAAGTTGGTATGATCTACTGGTGAAGGATATGAGGATAATACTTGCTTATTCCGGTGGACTCGACACGAGCGCTATTCTAGCACTTCTTGTATCTGAGGGTCATGAGGTCATCACTGTAACTGTCGATGTGGGACAGGAGGACGATTTGAAGGGTGCTGAGGAGAGAGCATACTATCTAGGCGCTTCTAAACATATACATATAGATGCCGTAGAAGAATTTGCCACGAATTATATTTCGTGGGCGATAAAGGCAAATGCATTATACGAGGAGCAGTATCCTCTTGGCACTGCTCTTGCACGGCCACTCATAGCGTTGAAAGTCGCAGATATAGCCTCAAGGTATGGAGCAGACGCCGTAGCCCATGGATGCACGGGTAAGGGGAACGACCAGGTGAGATTCGATGCTATGCTGAAATACTATCTGGGAGACAGTATAGGAATTATTGCACCGGTGAGAGAACTAGGACTTACGAGGGAGAAAAGCCTCCAGATCCTTAAGGAAGCAGGCCTCAGCCTCGAGACGCCCCACAAAAAATATAGTATTGATGAGAACCTCTGGTCAAGAAGCATTGAGGGCGGAGAACTAGACGATCTAGGAGTAGAGCCGCCGGAAGAGGTATATGCGTGGACAGTAAGTCCGGAGAAGGCTCCTGATGAGCCCTTATATCTCGAGATAGGATTCGATGAGGGAATCCCCTATATGGTGAACGGAGTCGAGATACCGCTCCACGAGCTAGTAAAACACCTTAACGAGCTCGTTGGAGCCCATGGATATGGGAGAATAGACCATGTAGAGAACAGAGTTGTGGGCCTAAAGTCAAGGGAGATCTATGAGGCTCCAGCCGCTCTCGCATTGATATACGCACACAAGGATCTCGAAAAAACAGTATATACTCCAAAGGAGTATAGGTTCAAGCAACTAGTCGATAGAGAATGGACCGATCTCGTATACCAGGGCCTTTGGATGGAGCCACTGAAAACGCATCTCGAATCCTACATAGACTCCTCGAACAAATACGTCTCCGGGACAGTAACGCTCAAGGTATACAAGGGATCAATCCAGATAGCATCGAGAAAACCCGAATACACGAGCTACAGCACGGAACTAATAGATTATAACAAGGGCTGGTACCCGAGCGCCGAGGAGGCAACAGGCTTCATCAAGATCTACACAATGCACAGCCTCTATACCGCCTGGAGCAGAAAACAAACCAAGAAAACTCCTCTCGAGGAGAAGGTGCACGCCAGTTGAAATACCGGCACCTAACAGGAATACAGGGAGTCGAAAATGATCCGACCTATACATATGCCTCGAGTCTAGCCCACGATCACTACATCAAACAATACGTTATAACAGTATTGAGAAACCACGTAATCCATCTAGCAGAGCAACAGATCATATCGGAAGAAATCAAGAAGCAAGTAATAAAAGCCCTTGAAGACCTAGAAGACGAGCCATTACCCCAGGAAGGATACGAGGACATATTCGAATGGATCGAGGACATGCTCGAGAAAAAGACGCAAGGCAACAGCAAGTGGATATGGATAGGGAGGAGCAGGAACGACCATATCTCGGCCGCGCTAAGACTATATACAAGGGACAAGCTAAGACAAGCCATATCCCTAATCCAAGAAACAATCAAAATCCTAGATGATCTACAAGGTAAATACAAAGGAGTACTCATACCATTATTCACGCACCGAGTCCCAAGCCAAATAGGTACAGTCGACTGCCTCTTGCAGGCCTGGAAAACAATATACGAGACGTTTCAAAGAATACTAGAAAACTCCTATACGGTAGTAAACAGGGGTCCACTTGGGGCAGGAGCGGGCGCAGGAACACTAGCAAACCTCGACCCCGAGAATCTCAACAAGAGCCTAGGATTCAAAGAAACCCTACCCTCCTCGATTTACGCTTCCGGCTCACGGCTCGATCTAGCTGTTGCAGTCGACTCTGCTAGCCTAGTCCTAGTAGAGCTTACTAGGATAGCGACTGACCTGATAACATATCAGTCGCCGCCATACAAGATAATGATCCTTCCAGACTCGCATATAGCAACTAGCAGTATAATGCCTCATAAACGGAACCCTGTGACGCTCGAAGCACTACTAGGAAAAGCCTCAAAAACAATAGGATGTAGCATGGCCTTTAAGACGACTATGATGAAGCTACCGAGTGGATATAGCCTTGATCTACAAGAGGCCAATCCCTGCCTCTACGAGACAATAGAAACACTGACTGCGTCTCTAGAAATCATAAAGGATCTCTTATACACGCTAAGAATAGATGTTGAGCAGGCAGAGAAAATTGCATTATCTAGTAAGGCTTGGAGCGCTGAGCTCGCTGAGAAAATAGCTCTCGAGCAGGGCATTCCATTGAGAGAATCCTATGGGAGAACTCTAGAGGTTCTCGACGAGGTAAAAGACCCCAGAGAATTATTGAGAATGAGAAAAACGGGATGTGTTCTAGATAGGAAGAGTTAGGATCCATGTTGCGGATCCCATACATATAACATGTATTCCATCATTGTGGGACTATTTGATTCGTTGAATAGTGTGGGATCCAGATATTCTAGTGGCACGGCGTTCTTTACTAGTAAGATTGATTCTGTCTTGTAGAAGTTTCCTATAAACAAGTTTAACGTATATGGGCTCTTGTTCATTGACGCATATGCTAGTGCTAGTGTTTGTGGGGCTAGCGTCGATATGTCGAATAGGGTATTGTTGCCGATTCCCAGTAGATAGGATATATAGCTGTTATACACGTATGATGCTATAATCGGCGTGTCTTGTGTGTTTCCATCTTCTCCAGTCGGTATCATGTAGTACTTATTGTAGTATCCTGGAATAGTGTTATTGTAGATAACGTATGCCTCCTTTATTACTCCCTCAGTAGATTGAGGCAAGTACAGGTTTGTGAGATTTTTGAAGAGAACATCTATTTTCTTAGCCATATCAGTATAGTCTTCGAATGGGTTGAATATGATGCCTTTCATCCCCGTGTAATCATAGGCGATAGCATATATTGGAGTGTAAAGGAAGACAGGAGTGATAACATAATATGTACTATTCTCGAGGACAATTGAGTCCGCCACGTAGTAGACAAGGATACCGTCATAATAGTAGATAACTTTTCCAGGAGCGAAGATATATCCTTGCTCGATGCCCGTGGGGTAGTCTCCTGGGGATACTGCGACGGTCATAGTCCATACGGTATTAACCGTATATGAGTAGAGGCCTAAGACATTGTGTCCAAGGAAGGAGTAAAATGTTACTGCGTCCCTGCCAGGCGAGGATACTATTGTGATAGACGCCTGAGTCCACGTAGGTGGGGCCCCGTTACCGTTATAAAACGCTGAGATCCCAACGATAGGCATGTAGTCTATGGTTTGAATCACTGTTCCGTAATCGTAGAGATCCTTCCAGTCCACACTAATGTCGGGGTATTTTTTCTTCAAGGATTCTATCATTGTGTTTAGGAAGTAGTCCATGCTATAGATTCCAGGAGGAATACCGATAGAATCTATAGCGTTTTCGATCGCCCCCGTTAAAGAGCAGTATTCTGAGTCATATACTTTCCCGTATGAGAAATTGTAGACGAACTCTGTCCATAGTTTCTTTAATATAATATCTCTACTAGGTAGGACAGCAACATTTGTCCCAATGCGCTCGTACCAGTCTGCTGGAGGATTATTACTCATGTTTACGAGATCAGGGTACATTAGCCTGAAGCCTACAGGTCCTGGGCACTCGCCTGGTTTAGGAATGTAGCCTATATCCATTAGTGTTGTCTTTGATGGTTGTAGTCTTGGAGCAATAGTTTCTAGGTCTGGTTTAAAGTATGTGCATTCTCCTAGATTGTCGGCATCTATGTATATTGTGCCGAGATAAAGTAATCTGAGAGGATTCTCGGACGCTAGCTCGCTTGCCTTGAGGGGATCGCCTGTTACCTCTCTATAATAATCGTATGTTGTATAGGTGTAGGATTTTATACATGTCTCTCCATTGTCATTGTATCCGTAAACTATAATGGTGAATGAAGCATAGGCGTTTTCTCCAATTGACCGGTATAGGTCGAGCTCTTTCTTCATCAGGGTCTGGTTTACATGGATCCTAAACTCGAGGACGAGTTCTTGGCCTTTCACCATTTTACCGGTGGCAATGGAGTATCCGCCGGGATACTTTAGGTAGGCCTCGATATATGCCAAGTCCGCGTCTACCGCATCTTTAGAAAGTACTATTCTCAATGTATACGAATGATTGAGGGTCTGTGAGGGCATGTAGACTAAAAATGAAGCAACAAGTATACCGAAGATAAACACTAGTATGAGTATCTTTCTAGAAACATGTATTTTGGGCATCTGTAGTCCCAATTTTATAAATGTATCTTAGCTATTTAAATGGATATGAAGAGCAATAAGGTTATTTCCTTCGGGAGTATAACTATTAGTTACTGGGAACTAGGTCTTGGCCCAAGTCGGAAAATACTTATTCCTTATCGGACTAATGCTTGTTGTCGTATTCTTTGCTTCTGCTCCTAAAAGCCCGGTCTATAACTGGATTCCCAGCGAGTACAGTAACCTATTGGGATCCATAGGCTTGGCTTCTGGATTACTGGCCTTGGCACTGATTGTTACGGGTTATGTAATGTATCAGTTTGAGACTAAGCCTAGGCCCGTGGCCTATTATAATATCGGGTTCTTCGCGACACTCCTCTCATGGATGGCAATATCAAATCTTATAAGAGAGTTCTTCTTCAGTTCCCACGGCATACTAGGCATGTTGATATCGCTTATAGTTGCTTCTCCGGTAATAGTGATATCTTATTTCTTCATGCTTAAGCCGCTACAAAAGAAGGCGAAGAGGATCTATGCATTTGTTATTATCAAATCGGGCGGCAGTGAAGAGAGTGAAGAGAAGAAATAGCGGGTTCTTAGACTATTTCAGGGCCTTGTAGAGTAATAGGAGGAGGCCTAGTAGCTCTATAACCAATAATGTGAGGAGGCTATGGTCTAGGACGCCGTATAGTATGCTCCATTGTAGTCCTGAGATAAGCATGCCTACTGCACTAGCAAATCCTAATACCGCGAATCCTTGTGCTCTAGACCCTATAGGCGTGTATTTTGCTATGCCCGCCCGGCCTATGCTCTCGTAGAGCCCCATGAATATTCCCCAGGCT
>JALWJI010000092.1 GCA_027081695.1 Acidilobaceae archaeon
CGGACTAGAAAGATTCCAGCTAAAAGCTCCGGAAGAGAAGAGGAGCCACAAAGTCTTCACGTATCTAAAAGAGAAAGGGTATCTATCAAAAGGCAGGCCCTCAAAGTGCTCGCTGGTGCTTGAACCAGGAATAGACGTATCCAAGCTTGACAGACTGGTTAAAGCGTTCGGAAGAGTGACAAGGATAGCCTCGATATTTATACCAGTCTACATCGGAGTCTTCAAGAAAACGCGTAACGAGCATTCGAGAGAAATAGTAGCAGTGATAGACGGGATATGGGGAGAAAGACTCGAAGATCTAGAAGAGCTGATTGCAAGTAGTAAGATGCTCTACAAGATCTACGAGATAATGAATGAGCTAATGAAGAAACAGGAAATTAAAACAGAAGAATGTCCGGAGCAGAAAGACTAATAACTTTCTAGCTTTTCCAGCAAAATTATAGCCCTTGAATTTACAACCAAATATCATAGTCCTGGGCGATGATAGACCCCTAGCCGGTTGAGGGCTCTATAAGCCCGATGAGGCTATGTCGAGCCGGTCTTGAGCCCTTCTTCTCAACCTCAAGGGTTCTACGGAGATGCCCGTAGTTAAGGATGTGCCCCGCCTTACCGTTCCGCGATCATCTTCATCCCCGGGATTCCGGGTCTCCGCGGACGTGAGACCGGCGGGGCCATTGGTTATTAAGTCCTGGGGAAAGTGTTTATTTTTGCCTCCAGAAAACGAAAGACTACATGGGATACTGTAGGTGTGTAGTATATGGGAGAAAACTCGAACTATGCAGACCTAGCACTGAACGCTATGCAGGAAATCGCCAAGTTTATCAGTGATGCATCTAAGATAATCGATCCCGGCCAGGTAGAGAAGTTCCTAGATGTATTAGTCGAGGCCTATGCAAGTCCTAAAAGAAAGGTTCTTGTAATGGGTGCTGGAAGAAGCGGTCTTGTAGGAAGAGCCTTCGCGATGAGACTACTACATATGGGGTTCAACTCGTATGTTTTAGGCGAAACAATAGTTCCAAGCGTCAATAAAGGTGACGTTGTAATTGCTATTTCTGGATCAGGCAGGACGAAGATAATTGTTACTGCGGCTGAAACGGCTAAGCAGGTCGGCGCTACGGTTGTAGCGATAACGACTTATCCAGATAGTCCCCTCGGGCAGCTTGCCGATATAGTGGTAAAGGTTCCGGGCAGGACTAAGAGTACAAAGATGGACGACTACTTTGCAAGACAAATACTAGGTATACACGAGCCATTTGCCCCACTTGGAACCCTCTTCGAGGACACGGCACTCGTATTCCTCGACGGCATAATATACAGTCTAATGGTTAAGCTAGGAGTTTCAGAAGACCAGATGAGGATGAGGCATGCCAACGTTGAGCTTTAAGGGAAGTCATCGCCTACTCAAACCCTTTCGATCCTTGGAATAGTCCTCTTTGTACATGTCCCTTCAAACTAAGTCTCAACCCATATACTGGATGTAGTTTTAAATGTCTGTATTGTTATGCTACGGCATATATAGGACTCCGTGATAGTTCCCCGAAGAAGGACTTTGTAAAAAGGCTAAAGCGTGATCTCACAAAGTATAGTCCAGAAATACCGATAAACATTGGTACTAGTAGCGATCCCTACCCGCCTGAAGAAGCATATTATCTGCTCACAAGATCAGCATTGGAGATTCTTATACCGCTAGGAAGAAGAATTCTCATAACAACAAAGGGCACACTATATGCGACTAGAGACCTAGAACTCATAAAAAAGGGAAATGTCGCGGTCACACCGACAATCACCACTATATATTCCAGTATTTCATATCTCCTAGAGCCAGGTGCCCCGTCCCCGGAGAAGAGGATAGAGGCGGCAAAAATTGCAGCAGATAATGACGTGCCTATAGGTGTAAGAATAGATCCGATTATACCGTATGTGAACGATGATCCATACGATATAGAAGAACTCGTAGGACAACTAGCGGATATCGGTGTAAGGTTTATTGTAACATCAACCTATAAAGCTAGGCCAGATAACTTTGTCAGGCTACTCGGTTCTCTAGGATCAGATATCGCCAACAGACTCCGGAAACTCTATAGTAATGGCGAGTACGTGCAAGGTTATAGATTTCTCCCTAAAAAGCTTAGAATAAACCTGCTTCGCCCGGTTATTGATTCCGCCAAATACTATGGTCTCGAATATGCAGTATGTAGAGAGGGTCTCTACGGAAAAGAATGGTTCAATGCCGGCTCCTGCGACGGCACTCATCTAATACCTAGAAGAATCCAGCCCCGGGGTCTATTTCAATGAAGTGTCTTGATTCCTGCATAATAGAGGCGTCTATCAATGGAGAGATATCATACTACTATGTTAGAGGCTACGAGCACCCAATCACAGGGTACATAGTTGAACCCTACATGAGGAATAGATGTAGAAAAATCCGTGGGAAAGTCTCATTATGCGAGAACTCCATATGTAGATACATCCCATACTTTGGTAGGCGAACACCTATACTGGAGAAAAAGTTAATCGTATCAAGGGTGAATCCTTCTTCATCTTATTCTCAAAATATGAATCGTCTTCCCAGAAGTATAGTAGAGCTACTTGACGCTTTGGAATCATATGGGCTCGGTCTAACCGGTTCATGGGCCCTCGGATGCGAAAATAAGGAAAGCGACGTAGATCTAGTAGTTATGAATTATGACGAAGAACTATTCAAAATGTTGGAATCATATAAGAGAAAAGGGAAAATACGCCAATGTAGATTTCAGGAAATTATCTCGAGGAGGAGAAAGAATGATATCTCAACTAATATTAATAAAATTAATAATAGTCTTCTCGATTCATGCTTCAACACTATTCCATACACATTAAGAGTTTTGAGAAGTTCTTCGATAACGACAATCGTAGAATGGAGACAACGCTACATAGATTACGGAGAAATAATGCTACAGGGAATTATCGAATATCCAGGTATAGAGGCATATCTTACTCCGGCCAGATATATCCTTGACAATGCTAGCATAATAGAATCTTCCGAGGATCTACCAGATAACTTGCTAACAGAGCCTCTTATCCTGGAAACCTGGAGGACACGGTATGCTGAGCTTACCCAGGGTCGTTATCTGATTAGGGGTAGACTCTACTACGATATATGGAGGTCTCAATGGATAATTACGCCGGACTGGGAGGGCGGGATATGGCGTATGCATCTCGAGAAGATATAGGATGTAGCTATGGCGAAGTGGTAATGACCAGATCCCTTATACTCGGTCAGACTCTCGGATTACCAGCGCCAAAAAGTTATTGTGTGTTTATGCCTAAGTACAAGGTGTGTAATTCTCCAAGCCCGTGGCGTCTGAGAAGTGTTAGTCTCTGCAGAATAATCAGGGGATATGGTCCCCTAGGAATAATAAGAGCTGTCAAGAGATCAAATATAAAGACAGAAAACGTTGACTTGTATGGAGGACGGATCCCTATAATACGAGTAGAAGAAATATTCTTCAAAATTACTCCTAAAGAAGCAATAAAGAGAATAATTAGTGGCGAGATACAGGACTCGGAGAGAAACGTACAAGGTATATTGAAGAAAATACTAGAAGACTCTGGCCTCTCGATAGAAGATGTCGGTGTAACTGGTTCATATGCCGGTGGGTACTTCCATAAGGATTCAGACCTTGATATTATCGTTTATGGATCCGAGAACGTCAAAGTGATGTACGAATTATTCGTCGAGAAATATGGTTTTAAGAATAACCCTGAAGCAGTTATTCAGAGAAAACTTCTTGGAGGAGTTATTGTAAAGCCAATGATATCTCTTTCCTGGAGAAGGGGGGAAGCCTGGTCGAATAACGATAAGGTCCATGTGACATGGATAGGATACGATGTTGAAAACACAATTCGTCTCGCCAAGATAATAGAAGGAAAACCCCCCGTAAAGAGGGTGTCTGTTAACTCGATTGTTGAGCCCGGCCAAATATCAGCCCTTACATATCCTCCCTGGATAACAACTAGTGATGGTAGAATTATCGTATCGTACGAGTATAATGTCGGAGAAGTATTCTATAGCGGAGGCAAAATTAGGGTTTCTGGACTGGCATCCGAAAAAGGAGAAGTAGTATATCTAGGGCTAACAGAATATCCTGGAGAAGTCTCGATTCACGATTAAGATCTCCGGTGTTAGCTTCTCTCAGGTATAGGA
>JALWJI010000093.1 GCA_027081695.1 Acidilobaceae archaeon
ATCTGGAGAGGTCTTAATCTCATTGAGTAGAGCGCTATTATGAGTAGAATTGGTAAATAGATAGGTATCGTAAATGCGAGGTAGCCTGACAAATGTAGGTTATAGTAATGAGTAATTATGACATCCTGTGGATTGCCGAAAGGCGTTAGAGCCGATCCTATATTAATCGCTGCTAGAACCAGGACAAGAACCTTGGCTTGATCATGTTTATCTCTTGATGATACCGATAAGGCTGCCGGAACAGAGACGAATACTGCAGCATCATTTAATATTATACTGGCTAGTAGGCCCGATGAAATGATTATTACTGGGTATATGTATTTAGGTCCTATTCTACTCTGCAGACTAAACATCATAGAGTGAAGAGCCCCGGAGGACTCTAATAGACTAGATCCTATTACTAGTCCTGCTATCACAGTTATACTGGTCCAGTCAATACTGGTTATCCAGCGAGACGCTCCTTGAGGATAAATTATTGCTTCTATTAAGAGCAATATAACTACTATTGTTAAAAGGATATCCCATAGCAATATAGTTTTTACTTTATGGACGAGCCGCTTCACGTAACCTTCGTTGGAGACCTGGATCCGCAATGAGTCTTCCTCCATCGCCAGAGATTTTCAAGTGGAGGATAATCATGTTATTCCAAGCTATAGGGACAATCCATGCATCTTCAGGCTTCCGGTACTCTGCTCCTCTTAAAACATATGCTTCTCTTAGGGCCGTGTTTATGTGGGAGAGCGCTTCTCTTGGATCTATTTCCCCAAGGTATTCGACTGGTCTTCCCTTGGGCGAGGGAGTCTTGGTATAGGGATCATAGTGGACTACGTCTACTGCAAGGCCACTATATACTACTATAACATCTATAGGGCCATGCTCCTTGGGATGTCTTGCTACCTGGAATGCCCTAAGGCTTGGGAGAACTTGCTCGGCTAGTGTTATAGCCTTTACTGCGTGTTCCCAGTACATGCTTGGCCATCCTCTTCTCCCAACTGTTCCCAATATACTCGGTTGTTCTTATACACAATAATGTGAATAGCCTAGATAATCGGTCTCGAGCTCATGATTGACTGCTGGCGGTTGTCTTGTAGTGTTCTACGGGTTCGGGGGAAATCGTGAGGATACTCCTTGTCATCAGGGTAGTATTTAGCTTCCTGTAGTCTTCCTCTGCAAAGCTCTTGATTGTCTCTAAACTCTCCCAGAATGCGAGTATCGTTTATCTGCCTCTATTGTCTAGATCTCTCCGCATAATAACTACCCCGAGATTGCCAGGTACCGATCTATAGTCTGGGATAGCTCTCTAGGCTAACAATTTCTCATATTCATCTGATTTTCCCGTGGTGTTTCTCCCGTCCATATCCGGACAACAAAGTTACAGGATACTCTTATCGAATCCAATCCTCAATGCCACCTCCTTTGCCCCTATCTCGTGAATGGCATGTTTATGCCGTATCAGTATAGGATACAATGCCCTAGGCGTCTATATAGGTCTATATATTGATGGAGCCTCGACTTTGATACCCTTGAAAATCTATATGGGGTGTAAGGTTCTATTGTTTAGTAAGATAAGCTACGTCATAATCTATACACCTAGCGTAAGATTACTCTCCGAGTTTTTCCGAGACAAACTAGGCTTGAGAATAGAGTACTTGGATGACTCATGGAGCGAAATACATCTAGATAACTTTGTACTAGCGATACATAAGGATCCCAACGCGGAGCCCAAGAATACCGGTATAGTATTCGCTACAACAGATATACATAGAGCCGTAAACGAGTTAAGGGCAAAGAAAGTAAGCGTGTCAGAGGTAACTGATCTAGGTTTCGGTTACGAGGCCTTCTTCAAGGATCCGTATGGAAACCAGTACTCTATATACCAGCCAAAAGTCCAGTAGCCGGGTAATGTGTCTGTACTTAAGTCTATGCTCACACTGCATGGTTGGAGGAGTGGATTCCGCTATGGCCGGTGACCAGCTGAAAAAACTGGTATTCCCAAGCCTTGGATGGGCTGAGGAGCTCTGTAGGAGGGCGAACAAGGACAAGTATCTGCGGGAAATAGGTAAAGGGTTCAGCGAGACTATTACTATAATAATCAACGATAGAGACAATAAGCGGAGGGCCCTGAAGTTCATTATAGAAGACGGCAAGTGTATGGGAGTTTATTATAATGAGCGATTGGATGAGATTCCGAGGGACTCGGATCTAATATTGGAAGCTGATATTGATACTTGGCTGAAAATAATTAGGTTCGAGACCACTCCTACAAAGGCATTGTTCACTCGTAAATTAAGAATTGTGAAGGGTAGTAGATTGATGATATTTAGCAGGCCACTAGCACATTATCAGATACTGTATCTAGCCTCGAAGATTTCCGAAGGGATATGAGATGGGTTTCTGGCGTCTAGTTCTATATTTAATGTTATGTTTGCCTTAGATACGTTTACGGTTTTTTATAATATTTTCTAGATGTTTTAATAGATTAGTTGTAAGATATATTCCCAGTTTTCCTTAAAAGCCTTTAGATTTCCATAACATATTATATTCATGGTGGTCAGTGATTTGCTCTATAGACTAGGGATTCCAGTTCTGGATAACATTATGAAGCAAACATTTAAAATGCCGAGCCTGCTTGTAATTGCTGGCCATCCTGGATCCGGAAAAACAACATTTGCGACAAAAATATGTTACAGTAATGCAGTTGAGAAACGAAGATGTGCTTATTTAACTCTTCAGGAAGATAAGGAAAAGCTATTCACTACTATGAAAAGACTGGGTATGGATCTAGAGAGCGTAG
This sequence comes from Acidilobaceae archaeon, assembly GCA_027081695.1. Lineage (GTDB taxonomy): Archaea > Thermoproteota > Thermoprotei_A > Sulfolobales > Acidilobaceae > S143-63. The sequence goes on from JALWJI010000093.1 coordinate 2,795, forward strand.
AGAAGGAAGGCTACTATCACTTTGTACGGTTACCGATAATGGGCTCGACAATGCCAATGGTCCTTGATACCATGAATAGAATAATGGAGAAGCTCTCCCCTAGAGTGGTTATTATTGATAGTATTAACGCACTACTTGCTAATATGGAAGATGAGACAAAGAAAGCAAGAGCAGTATTACAGAACTATTTCTATAATCTACCCAAGGTCATAAACGGCCTTGTAGTACTAGTCTCGGAGATTCCATTCCATAGACAAGATATACTGCTAGGACACCTGGAGTTCGTCGCAGATACCATTATAATACTCAAACACAAGATAGACAAGGGACGACTCGTTAGAACTATGGAGATTAGAAAGGCCAGAGGCGCTCCAATCATTGAGGCGGAAATGCCATTCACTATTGTTGAAGAAAAAGGAATACAAGTATTCGCGTCCCCGATCCTTGAACGTATAGGTGAGAAAGGAGAGCAGTTAAAGCTTCCCTGTAAGGAGCTCGAAAGAGCAATGGGCTTTCTTAAGCTGGGAGACCATGTATATTCTTATTTCCCAGCTGATGAGAGGCCTCTTGAAGGACTAATGCTGGCATTCTCGGTCGCCGTATATAACAATAAGAGGATTCAAGTAGTAAGCTATAGGTATGGGTCTGAGAGCCTAGCTGTATTATTATGGAGAGGCACCGAGTACGCGTCCTCAATATACGAGAAAATTAAGGGTGTGAAAATAGATAGAGTAGCTTTGTTCGATGAATTCAACAAGTTCATCAAGAAAAAGACTGCCCTCGTCGGAATAAATCCCTTCGCGTATAGTTTACAGGAACTATTCATAAAAGAAATAGAAATCGTAGAAGAAGCAAAAGCAGATATTGTAATGTTCCATGGCTCAGATCTACTCGAAGCTGTCCAGAAGCCCGAGGACTATATCCCGTTAATCTATAACCAAGTTCACTTACTCAAGGCTAGAGGAAAGCTTGTTATTAGAGCCAACGCAGACTATAACCAGCTCTACAAGGAGGTAGGCTCTAGTATAGCAGACGTAATAATTGGCTGGCAGGACCAGACTTGTCCCGATGACTCACATAAACATTGTAGAATGGGAATAGTATGGGGCAGGGGTAAAACCAAGGTCTTACTCAAAGACCTGGATATATGGAAATGCATAGCACTTGGACTAGAACCAATATTTAAAAAAGCACTTATAAAAGGGTGAGAGCTAGGATTGAATAAATGTAACTATCAGGGAATAGAATTAATCATACAGGCTCATATGAAGCAGAATATGCCTGGAGTGTACCAAATCCTACAATCAATGA
>JALWJI010000094.1 GCA_027081695.1 Acidilobaceae archaeon
GAGCCGAGATAATAATTGTGGACACAGCAGGCCGACACGGCTATGGGGAAGAACAAAGCCTCCTAGAAGAAATGAAGCAGATAAGCAAAGAGATAGATCCCGACGAGGTCATCCTCGTAATAGACGCGGCAATAGGCCAGAAAGCATACGATCTTGCAAAAAGATTCCACGAGGCGAGCCCCGTAGGCTCACTAATAGTCACGAAGCTAGACGGAACAGCCAGGGGAGGAGGAGCACTCTCAGCAGTGGCTGCTACGGGTGCTCAGATAAAATTCATCGGTACAGGCGAGAAGCTAGACGAGCTAGAGGTATTCAGGCCACGGCGCTTCGTGGCAAGAATCCTAGGCATGGGCGACCTAGAGACTCTACTCGAAAAACTGCAGGGACTAGAAGAAGCGAAACAGCTCGAGGAGGCAGCCGAGGACATCCTCAAGGGCAAGATAAATATGAGGATCATATATCGCCAGCTGAAAAGCATGAGGAAAATGGGCCCCCTAAGTAAGATACTCCAAATGATACCGGGCCTGGGCCTCGCAGCCCAGCTAGGCGATGAAGCAGCTAGGCTTGGAGAGGAGAAAATAGATCGTTGGCTCGCAATTATTGAGAGCATGACCTATGAAGAGCTAGACAAGCCAGAGATAATCAATCGTCGAAGAATGAGGAGGATAGCCCTCGGTAGCGGTACCTCTACTGAGGACGTGAAGGAGCTCCTAACATACTATAAGAATCTCCGAACCATGATGAAACGATTCAAGCGCGACAGAAGACTCCTAAAAAAACTAGGCCTAAAGTGATACAGTAATGCTCCAGGGAATAGAGCTTGGCAAGTACAAGCGTATACATTATCTCTCCAGCCCTAGGAGCCTAGATGAAGCCTCAGAATTCATAGCTAACACTCTCCTGCTAAGCCACGGTATAAGGAGAGACACGCTGTCAATTGTTAGGCTGAAATGCTGTACTCTTCTAGCACCAGGCGACAGGCTACGTCAGCTCCGCCCGGATTATGAGACGAGGACTGGCTGGATACGTGCAGTTCTACGAGGAAAACACCGAGGACTAGGCGCAGTACTAGACTATGAGCATAGCACTATTGAGTATCTTATGAGTATGGATATTGCTGTGTTAATCGTGGTTTATTACTCTGAGAGGATCTGGATAAAAGAGACTAGGCTAAAGGAGATCCTGGAAAAGGATAGGCCTATACTTGTAGAATACTTTGATGGTAATAGTGTCTCGGCGGATAAAGGAGCGATTGGCGCTCCATATTCGCCGGGTGTAACTGGGGCAATAGTAAATATTTACCTCGACAACATTATGGTCTCAGAGAATTCTTAGTTGCCCTTAAAAGGAAAACCAGCCCAAGGGCCATGAGCCCGGGATTCTAGGTTGAGAATTAACTAGTGGGATTTAGCCAACAGGGGTTATTGGTCTTGTTTCTTTTGCTGGGATGTCCCGCTTGCAGATTGAGTTGTTGGTTGTTCTAGTATTTCCACGAATATTTTTGATGCAAGGCCTCGCCCTATGGCTACTTGTAGTCCGTGGACGTTGACGATTATTGGTGTCCATGGATATAATAGGTTGTTCTCTACGACTTCTACTATTGTGCCTGGAGCTAGGCCCATCTGGTAGGCTCTGCTTGATGCGCCGTATCCGGCCAGTATGGCGACTATCTTGACTTTTGAACCACTAGGTACTCGTTCTAATGATATTGTTCCTTGGGGTGGTTGGTAGGGGATTACTTGTGGAGGAGCAGGGCCAATGATGCTCCCTCTGCCCCAGCCTTTCCTTCCTCTGCCTCGGCCCCAACTGAACCAGTTGGCATAGTATGAGTCGGATTGCCAGTACAATTCTTTTCCCCATTATAGTCATATGTGTATTACGACAAATATTAATAGTAGACACATATTATTGAAAATACATTCTAGTTAGAGAATTGAAATAGATCGATCTCCCAGGACAGCTGAGATGAGAGGCCTGAGGGCAATGAGTGATAATGAGCTTCACCCACTAGGTAGGGCGATGAGAGCTACAATTGAAGCACTAGAACTAATACTTGGCGCTATCCTAGCTTTAATGATAGTCTTATCATCCGTAAAGGTCTTCCTTCTAGTTATAGAGACAGAGAAAGGCTTCGGCCTACCAACAAAAACAGACATACTAGAGATTCTCGACTTAATACTCCTCCTAATACTATCAATAGATATACTGAGAACACTCTTCACTGCAATATCAAAAAGAGTTCTACCGATAAGGATTGTAATCGAAGCGGCAGTGCTAGCAATACTTAGAGAAATAATAGCTGTAGAGGTTAGGCACCTAGATTGGAAAATGGTTCTAAGTCTCAGCATAGCATTTCTAGTACTAGTAGTTGCCTGGATGGCTTTAGGAGTACTACAGAAAAGAGGGGAAATAGAGCTGAGTCCTAGTCTCTAGGAACTTGCTGTGCTGACTTCACCATTTCCAGAGCAGCTATGGGGTATCTCATGACTGTACCGTAATCACCCTTAACTAGCTTCAGCTTTCTCCGCACGATGGCTGTGAGAGGGTTTAGCTTTCCCTCTATTATGTCTAGCCAGTCCTTGTACTTAGCAGATAAGACATATGGCGCGTCGGCGTTGCTGGCATCATCGTACCATTCGACCTTCTTGCATTTACCGTTCTCAAGGTAGAGGACGAAGCCTGGCTGACCTGGATACTGGGCCTTCGAGTCTTCTGGGAGGTCCTCTACGAGGAAGAGTATTGGCCAGACCCATCCTTTTCCAGCCTTCTCGTATTTTTCATTATTGTTCAAGGCCTCACAATATTTCTCAGCCCATTCTGGGCTAGGGAACTTAGGCATGACTTCTTCTCCCTCCGATCACCGATATATCGTCGAGAAATACGTCTAGTCACGTAATACAGTCATCGGATCATATTATTTATCATTTCCAGCCATATACGTAAATGCAAAACAAGGGCATAGAACGCTCTACCGTGGCTCGTAGAGGTCCAAGAGTATCTTCTCGAGCCTCTCTGGGTCAGGAATAACCGGGGCATACGCGATCTCTGGATCGTGGAATACTTCATCCTTCATCTTTTCCACGACCTCAAGATATTTCTCCCTGCTGACTCCCAGTTCTCTTACACCTGTGGGTTGCCCGACCTTCTTGTACAGTTCGATAATGTGTCCCACTATACTGTCTTTAGCCGGCAACCCGTAGGCTTTCTCCAGGATTATCTTTAGCTTATCGAGTTTCTGGGCGACCATTGGATCCTCCAAGTTTAACTCGATAACCCGGGGTAGCACAATGCCTACCATTGTTCCATGATGTATTCCCAATTCTCCGCCCAGAGAGTGCGCTATTGCATGCGCCAGGCCCAAGCCACTGTTGGTGAAGGCGATGCCCGCCATTGTAGCGGCGAGATGGAGCCGCGATAACGCTTCATCGTCTCCCTCTAGAGCCTTTTCCAGCTCTGTGAACACTAATATAGCAGCTTTCTCCGCTAGAGCATCACTGAAAACATTACCGTTATTACTTGATAATGCTTCAAAAGCATGGCTAAGGACATCTATCGCAGCGCCAATCTTTATCCTATGTGGGGCACTCGCAGGGAACCCGGGATCCAGCACCGAAGCATAAGGAACGATCTCAAAGCTACCTACAGCCATCTTATAGTGCCGATCTCCTTCGTGGACGGTTAAGACGATACCATAACTCGCATCACTACCAGTACCAGCAGTAGTAGGCACCGCAACTAGTATAGGGCGGGAGAACTCTATTCCAAGAACATTGAAGGGAGCCACGTCCCGTATCTTCACATCGGGCCTATGTAGCTTAACTAACGCCGCCTTAGCAGCGTCTATAACACTCCCACCACCTACAGCCAAGACAGCATCCACATTGTCTCCTGCTGACTCTGCAATTTTCTCTCCTATCTCGATGGGAGGCTCTGGAGGAACACTCTTGAATTCTACGACCTCGATACCTGCGTTCTTCAACGAGTTAATTAGCTCAGTGTATTTTTCTAGTCTACTAATCACCCTATCGGTTACCACTAGTACC
>JALWJI010000095.1 GCA_027081695.1 Acidilobaceae archaeon
GTGGTGATCGAAGAGCCAGTTTATGTTCTGCCCGATCGTCAAGTTTCCTAGACTATTACAGGTAGTCATGTTCATCCAAGAACCTTCTCCCATCATCCCTCCTTGACCTGCGCCCTGGCCCATTCCGCCATGGCCCTGTCCGTGTCCTGTAGTCTGTTCTTGTGTTTCGGGAGTTGGTTGTGTGTTCTTTGCGATCATGTATCCTGCTCCTACGGCTCCGACTGCAACGACCGCGATAATAATTGCAAGATATATGGTCTTCATGTTATCATCCCCTACCATATAACAATTATAATATCAGATAAACTTATAATAGATGAAATAGCTCTAGTACAAAAACTCAATGCAAAAAGCAATAATATACTATTAACGTGAAAGAATGATATCAATCAAATCAACACTTCCCGTCAAATACGCTAATATTATATAGACCGTTACGAACACCGCAAGATTTGTCGCCCTACTATGGCCAAGCATCCTAGACCAAGCATATGCTGCTCCAGCAAGTAGTAACGATATCATCATTATCTGTTTAGATTGAAGAGAACAGTAAACATAGTAAGCTGTGAAAATCTCCAATGGGAGAATCTTATTCCTTGCTAGGATCCCTGAGACAGTTTCTACAAGGCTAAAGGTATTCACAGGGCCCAGTATACTTTCTATTACTAACGAAGCCATTATAGTGAGCCATACAAACATTATAACATAATATCCTATTCTGTACGCTGAATAAGCAACCAATAAACTCAAAATAAACAAATATACAAAAGCTATTATAGATACTAGTAATATCCTTACAGTTTCTTTGGAGAACAACGCTGGAGATCCAAGAACCATGTATGAGGCTAGACCTAACAAAGCCATTATAATGGGCAAAACAGATCTTGTCAACAAACCAATGCCTACATATCCTACTATTATGAGAATATGTCCGTCAAGCCTCTTAGCAAATAAGAGAATGGCTCCCACAAATATCATGACAGATGGTAGAACTAGGTTCAACGAGTTAAAAGAGGCAACCATTAATACCGCAACCATAGAATAGCCCAGGGAAAGAATTCTATAATCAGTTATGTCCCTATTCTCTATCACTGCTAGATCGCCTCCATTAAGTGCAGTACCTTTGATAAACTATCGACTATAACTAGTCTTGCCCTGTCCACCGGGATACTCTCTTGTTCTTTGCTCAATAAGTGCATCATTACTCTTCGGATAGCTGTGTCCAGCTCGCTGTCTCCTAAGGGCAGGTATACCGCGAGTATCGTGTTTAATGGATTGAGCGGATATCTCTTCAACACCTGTTCTAGAGCCTTTAGCCTAGTTCCAGGACCTAGGAGAACGATTTTCCTAGCATGTATTGGCGTCTCCATAAAGAAACGATCGAGGGCTTGAACCTTATTGATGTCGTTGTCGACTGTTCCTGGTCCTGTGACACTTAGTCTAAGTCTAAGAACATCTACTGCGTCGCTTCCCCTAAGAGGTCCCCAGGACTCCCATGTATTCCCTCTATAGATGTAATAGTATACGTTTCCTCCTGATCCCGCTACTTTCTTAGTGATCTCAAGCGAAGTCCTCATTATCCAGTCGGCGGGAGCCATTCCGGGGGAGCCAGGCCATGACTCTAACGCTAGGTCTAGGAAGAGTGCTACGTCTTCTTTGGCCCCCATTAATCCCTCCCAGACCATGAGGTTTCCTGTCCTAGCTGTTGCTGTCCAGACTATTCGTCTGATATCATCGCCGGGCACATATTCCCTTATCTGGTAGAACTCTGTTTCAAGTCCTTTGTAACGACTATATGTTATCTCTGATAGTCCTCTCCTAGACGATGATATCATGAATTCTCCAATGCTTATAGGATAGGCGCTTATACTGGTTCTGACTCTGTGAATCCTGTAGTGTTTGAATAGTCCAAACGGATCTCCAGTTGACGAAACCAGGTAATCTAACTGATGATATCCTGGAGCCGGCGTAGCTTGGTATTCTGCTGTTATCTTTTCTTTGCTCTTTACAGGCTTCAATAGTATTCTCGTTGTACCCTTAGCTCTGAGCCTTTTGGGTGGTTTGTCCTCTATGAGTATGTATGGGGGCCATTCTCCATTCTTTTTCCTAGCTTCGACTATAATTTTGAGTGGAGCCCCTTCACCTGTCCTAACATTATGACTACGGACAACCTCAATATTGTAGAGTTGTCTTGCCGAGCGATTTGCAACACCATAGGAGGCCGCTAGAATTATTGTAATGAAGGATGCCGTTGCAAGGGAAAGTAATCTACCTACTCCGAATAGTCCTGCTAGCAGGAACGATAAGGATGCAATTGCCAAGTATACTGCTCTCCACGTCGGTTCGATCCTCAACTACGTTATCCTCCCAGATTATCTCGATAGCCTCTTTATGGCGGCTCTATCTTCTCTAACACATTATCTATTATTTCTCTGGCAGTAATACCCGATAGTTTGGCCTCAGGTTTCAATACTATACGATGTAGTAGTACTGGATATGCTGCCTCCTTGATATCATCGGGCGTAATATAATCTCTGCCCTCTAGTAGAGCCTTTGCCCTAGCCAGCTGAATCATACCTATTACTCCCCTAGGGCTAGCCCCTAGGAGTACACGTGGATCCTTCCTAGTTTCCATCGCTATCAACGATGCATAAACCTTTATGTTTCGATCGACGTGGACATTCCATATCTCGCTTTTTAACCTTAAGAGTTCTTCCCTGTTAGTCACGTTTTTAACATTGAACTCCTCTATGTCATGGAGCTTATCTATAATCTCCACCATTTCTTCCAAGCTAGGATATCCTATCTCTACCTTAGCCATGAACCTGTCTACCTGCGCCTCACTCAGAGGATAAACACCCTCGAACTCGACGGGATTCATAGTGGCTATAACCGTGAAGAGCTCGGGCAATTTATAGGTAGTGCCCCATACCGTAACCTCCCTTTCTTGCATAGCCTGTAAAAGTGCCGCCTGCGTCTTTGGTGGTGCTCTGTTCACCTCGTCGACTAAGAGTATCTCCGTGAATACTGGACCCTTCTCGAAGACAAATCTCCCCTCTCTCCAAACCATGGTGCCCGTTATATCGCTAGGCAACAAGTCTGGTACGAACTGAACGCGTTTAAAGTCTAGTCCAAGCACTTGTGCTACAGTTTTTGCAATAAGGGTCTTGGCGACTCCTGGAACTCCCTCTAGCAAAACGTGGCCTCCTGCGAGCAGGACTGCGACTATTGTCTCGATTTCCCTTGTCTTACCTACTATTACCTTTGATACTTCTTCTCTTACCCGATCTATCAAGGCCAACTCATATGCACCACTCTATGATAATTCCTACTCGTCTCCAACCGATTCGAGTAGCTCTCGAGGATCAATATCTTCTCCCTCTATACCGAGGCGGGAGGCCAAAACCGATAACAAGTACTCTTCCGCGTCCTCTAAAGGATCAGATCTCGTTCTAGGCGTCTCTCCAGGATATAGGAATAGAATAGGCCATGGAACTGTTGCCAGCAATAAAACAGCTAATATTATTGTGGGAGAACGATCTTCTACTATACCCGGAATATCGGCGACTGTAGCTGCTAGCTCATCTGTAAGTCTCTTCAGGATATTCGTTTTCTTAGAGGATAAAATGGTGTAATGCGTGTTATCTACTATGATGACGGAAATATTTTGTGTAACATTATCGACGAGTTGCTGTGCAAGAGTTCTTGTGGGGGGAAACCCCGTCAAGTATCCTCCATATAGGAAGTTAGCAAATATAGACGAGTCACCCACAACCAATACAACTCCCTTTCCTACCCTGTAGAGTACTGCGGCCGGGCTACCGTCCTCATAAGTACATAGTACCTCTCCACCCGGTACAGTATCGAGCCTAGCAGCCTTAGTAGTATAATAATGCTCTGATCCACAATTCAGGCCTACTACGTATCCCCAGCCCTCGCCTTGATGGGCCCGGGACCCATTGAATATTATTTCTCCTATTCCGCCGACTCCAAGCGAGTTTAATAAAACAGAAACATTTCCAGATTCATCTGC
>JALWJI010000096.1 GCA_027081695.1 Acidilobaceae archaeon
ATATTCTACTACCGGTCTTACTTCTCTCCATCCCATGAAGTCTGCAACGAGTAGGACTCCGCTCAGTATTTCTGCTGTTGGGTTTATGACGTTCTTTCCAGCATACTTGGGTGCAGTACCGTGGACTGGTTCTCCTACAGCTATGGCGTCTCCCATGTTCATTCCAGGAGCCATTCCTATTCCTCCTACTAGTGCATTTGCCTCGTCGCTGATGTAGTCTCCGTTTAGGTTAGGTGTTACTATTACCTCGTAGTCCCATGGTCTGGTGATTATCTGCTGTAGCATGTTGTCCGCTATCCTGTCGTTTACGAGGATCTTGCCTTCTGGGAGCTGACCATTGTATTTCTCCCAGAGTTCTTCCTCCGTTACAACGTATTCTCTGAACTCCTGGACCGCTACTTCATAAGCCCATGCTCTGAATGCTCCCTCAGTGTACTTCATTATGTTACCCTTGTGCATTATTGTTACACGCTTGTTGCCGTGGCTTATAGCCCACTCCATTGCTCTTCTCATATGTCTCTTCGTCTTGAACTCGCTAATTGGCTTGATTCCTATACCGCTGTCTTTTGGTAGTTCGATGCCAAATTCCTTCTTGAGGAACTCTATTACCTTGAGTGCCTCCTGGCTACCCATAGGCCACTCGATACCAGCATATACGTCCTCAGTGTTCTCTCTGAAGACCACAAAGTTTACCTTGTCGGCATATCTGTGGGGGGCTGGCTGGCCATACCACTTGACCGGCCTAATGTTGCTGTAGAGATCGAGGAGCATTCTTATCGCGACGTTGAGGCTCCTGAAACCACTGCCAACGGGAGTTGTGAGTGGGCCCTTAAGGCCGAGTCTCGTCATCTTTATGGCTTCGATCGTGGCTTCGGGTAGGAGCTTTCCACACAGCTGTTGTGCTTTTTCACCAGCTGCCATTTCCCACCAAACAATCTTTCTCTGTGTACCGTATACTTTCTCTATTGCAGCGTCGAGAACTTTTCTAGCGCTAGACATTATTTCGGGACCTATTCCGTCTCCCTCAATAAATACGACGACAGGGTTATCTGGTACGACAACCTTTCCGTCGACAACCTTTGCAAGCTGTCCCTCTGCCGGAGGCTTAAGCTCCTCCGGTGTACATGGAATACCGGCCAATTATTATCACCATGCTATTATCCGCATAGCAACTAATATTAAAAACAATAGATAGACTACAGTAATGCGCCACACACAAAAATATTATATAAAAGAACAGGGGGAAGCCGGTATATTAGATACACTTTATAGAAGGAACATAATTGAAATAAGATGAGGGAATCCAATTATCATGGGTTGTTTTCTGGCAGAAATATTATTGTTCTAGATATATTTTCCTATCACGAGCCCAACCGCATATAATAGCCCTATTATTCCCGCAGCTACAAGTATGCCGGTGATGTATGTAAGACTAATACTATACCGTAGGTTTTCAGGATATGGGATTATTTTTTCTCCGGCATCAATATTTATCTTGCTTATCTTATAATTGTATACTGCCACATCAGGGTAGGATTCTTGCCCGTATACTTTCTTGTAGTATGTATCACTCTCTAGGAGGATTCCTGTAACTGGATCATACTTGCCTTCGTATTTTTCGAGAACATATACTGCTGTCGCTGGATTGCCTACGAGTTGCTGGCTCTCACGAGTGATATTTATTGCGAGCCAGCTTCCATATAGGGTTGAGGCCCTAGAGCGGTTATCCTGTACTAGGACGTTGCTTGGTAGTATTACGCTGAAGTTATAGGCGTTCCCCTCAATATACGCCGGATAGACGTACATGCCGTTAGCTGATGAGAAGAGATAGTAGAGCGTCCCATTCACACAGTCTGCCTTAAGTACAGCTATAGCAACGGGCCCGATAAGGGATTGTGCGCTAGTCCCATTGTTCCAGTACATGTTGAGTCTTGTTTCATATTGTAAAGTAACGCTTGTTAGGTTAACCAAGTAGACGTATTCGCCGCAGACCTGTCCTTTGAATGCGTCTGGTTCTAGGCTGAGCTTGCTAGTGTAGCTTGTATAGATATAGAAGCCTGATAGAATTACTATAAGTGATATCACGATAGATAGTATGATTAATGCAGATTCACGTGCCAACTTCCACGCACCAGGGCTCTATAGATGGTGTAGGATACTATTTACGGTTTGTTATCGTTTCCCTCAATAAGAGGTGGAGCTAGGAGAATGTGAGCTTTGTAAGGCTCATTAATGATATAACTGCCGCTAGTGTCAGAACACCCACAAGGACTGTTAGTATAGCTGCTTTTTCCTCTCCTACCTTGGGTGCGAGGAGATCTCGTAGTATTTGGGCGCCGTCGGTGTATAGCATGCCTCCAGGTAGTGGTATTGCTAGTGGGGCGGCGTTTACTAGGGCTAGGCTGAAGTTGATAATGTATAGTGCCCTGAGCAAGGAGACTATAACTGCATGATCATAGCTTTGTTTGATATAGATTCCTATGAGTTCTTCTCCGGCAGGTTTTACAACAGTAATATTCTCAACGCTACCATCGGGCAATAATACGGTGAGAGTGACACTAACAGTCTTATTTACATTATGAAGATCGATTTCCGTAAATAGCTCGGCGAGTTCCCCTGTATTATTTACTGGTACGCCGTTAACTCCTATAATTGTCATCCCGGGTCTTAGGCCGGCATCCCAGGCAGGACTATTTTCAACTACATTAGTAATCAGTACACCTGATTCCCAGGCGGTAGCGGCCTGTGTCAACAATCCAAGAACAATTAATGTGAGAACAAGGTTCGCTCCAACTCCTGCACTATACACTAGAAGTTTGCTTTTCACAGGAGCTTTCTTTAACTCCTCCTCGTCTGGCTCGACGAAGGCGGCCGGTATAAATAGGAACAGTGCTATTCCCGCGTCTTTAACCTTGACATGAACTGCCCTAGCAACGAAGGCGTGCGCTGTTTCATGAAAGAATGCGGCTACCCCGACTGCAAAGAACACGTAGAGCGTATCAACTAGCCCTAGCGTCACGCCCGGTATTAGAGGACTGAAACCGGCTACTGGTTGCTCTGGTTGCTTAATGTATTTGAGCACTATAAGGTTCCCGACATAGTAATAGAATAATCCTGCACTTACAGCGAGTAGAATCACACTTATCCAGCCATAAATTATTAGCAGCTTTCTCTTCTTCCCCTCAGGCATAGGATCAAGACTTATGCCAGCCCTGATCAGCAGTGCACCCGGATATACCTCTATCTTGCCCTTCTTCCCTCTACCCAGCAAATATACTATGGTCCAGAAACCCAGCAGTCCCGCTATGAACGCTAAAACTGTGTTACTCATTATTATCCATCTCCAAGAAAGTGGGAGTCCATTGACAAGTTTTTAACCAAATCGTTTATAGCCGGGAGCACACTATACGTGATTCTAGATGCCCACTCAACGCTCTCAACTATATCGCTACCCCGACAAAACCTATAGGCAAATAACAATGTGAACACGTCCCCAGCCCCAGTCGGATCCTCCAGCTCTCCCACCGCGTGACCGATTACATATACATCGCTTCCATATATGAGCCTTATCGGTCCATAACCAGACGTCTCCAAGATACGACTTTTGACAGTACTGTAGATCTCCTCCGCCTCTGAGTCACTTGCATGAATGAACGATGCAACAACGGGAAGCAATCCGCTAGCTATTCCCATACGTTGGATACCTTGGATATCGAGGAACACACATTTATCATAATTGTGATATAGGAGGCTAGGTACCTCGGGAACTACTTCACCATATACGGGTGATAGTATAACCATGTCGGGACGTATCTCATTTACAACTTGGAGTATCCGAGAAGGTGGCAAAGCAGTACTGGTGCCTATCATCGATGATAATCTGTTAACCCCCCGGTAAACATGCTCGAATACTAGCCCCTCCACCCACGAAAAATACATGCCTCTCCACAAACCACCTAGCTCTCTAATAACTCGAAGAGACTCTACAGTCCTCCAGCC
>JALWJI010000097.1 GCA_027081695.1 Acidilobaceae archaeon
TCTCGTCATTGTAGATCTCTTCTATAGCCTCCTCTAACTCTTCTTCCGAGGCCTGTGAAAGGCCCTTCCCATACTTCATCCTAAGCTTCAGCTCTACTAGGGCCTTTAGCCCCGGGAAACTTCTTCTCGATCCATTAGTATCGTCCAATGGGGAGTCACCCCTTCTTCATATGTATAATATGTCAACCAGCACTTATTCAAACTTGAACCATGGTTCGGGGGACCTATGATAGAAAAACTTAAAAGTGCTGGTTGAAGATGGGGAAAGAACCTTACCATACAAGCTCGTCTTCGTCGTCTCTCTCGCCCGTTGGAGCAACGCCCAGAGCAGCAGCTACCACTAATAGTATACCAGCTATCGCGAGCTTAAGTACTTTGGGATGGTTTACGAGTAGGACCGCAACCCTCTTCTTTATCCTCATGTCTTCTCACCCTTTCAAGGTTCATGTTAGTATAATGGTCGAGGATCCACAAGCTTTTTATAGTCATAATACTTTTGCAAAATGACCAGAAATCTTAAATGTGGGAATATAAGATATATCGCTGAAAATCATTTGTTATATCTTATTCCAATTAAAATATTATCGTTATCGGACAATTAATCACTTACGGTTAGAAATGCTCGAGCAATTGTATACAATTAAAAGACTAACTTCAACGAGAATAGCCAAGGAGTTAAACGTCGACTCAAGCAAAGTAGTCAGCCTTTTCAGCAAACTGAAGAAAGATGACGGAATAATAGTAAAACCCGAAGTACTTTATGCTGCATACGGTCTAAATAGAATCATTATTGAAATTCCTGGCTTAATACTCCTAAAACCGAAAGATAGGCCTCTTAGATCAGCACTTTTTATTAGAAGTATCTATAATATTATTCCCCATAACGTGCTCCATATTACATTAGACACGCCCATAGAATGTGAGAGAATCTCAAGTATACTTCACGAGTTAACATATAATTGTATACTTGACTCTATCGGATCTCGTCCCAAGATACTATACCTCTATACTGCGATACGAGGTGATTACCAAACTCTCCTAGATCCTGAAAAAATAGAAGATATTCTTTACAAGCCTCCGTTGAAACTTTATCCTAAAAAGCGGAAGATTGACGGAGTCGATTTAGACATACTCCAGGTTATGAGTAAGTATCCTTTCTTGAAACAACGCCATCTCAAGCAAAAATTAAAAGAGAAATATAAAGAAGAAACCTATGCTAGCAGGAGAAATGAGATAGTTCTTACAGGTAACTTAAATAGGCATATAGAACATGCCGAGTATCTCATCAGAGGTTATCGTGTCTCGCAAATAAAGAGAGTTACAAAAGATTCCCAGTTCCAGATAATATATAGGTCAAAATGTGTTAAACCAGAGGACGCTGCATTAAGGATGTCTACTCATCCTCTCGTGCCTGGTACTGCAATTATAAAGACAAATTATGATGAGAAACTTCTTCAGGTTGCGATATTTGTTCCAAGAGGATATTATGGTCAGGCACAGGACTTCTTCTTAACGGTGCACGAGAAGCTAAGGTGCAAAATAATTGATTCGATGATAATGGATCAGGCTTCTAAGCTCATATTCACTAGCGGTGCCAGGATTACTGGCGAGTATGATTCCAGGACTAGGTGGAAGGAGCTAGACTATAACGAAATAGTTGTATTACTGAGAAAACTAGTTGATGCTGGGATACTGAAATGGTTGAGGAGGCCTCCTGAGTGGTGGTATAGGGAGGTTGAGGTACCTGTTTAGATCTGTGAGAATGTTTTTGTTGGTGCCGATTCTTTTGGTACATATACTGGTGATCTCCTGTTTGCACTAAATTTTACGAGTACCCCTTCCTCTTCGAGGGCTCGTAGGAGTTTTCTAGCTGTGCTAAGGCTTATATTGTATTTTTGGTGTACCTTGAAGGGTGTTAGATATTTTTCTCGTTTTACGTCTCTTTTTGCTCTCTCTACGAGCTCCTTTGGTAGACTTACATCGTATTCTGCTTGCTGGACTATGCTCCTACCCTTGGACTGTTTACCTGTGTCTTTCTTCTTCTTTTTTGCCATCTCGTGTGTCACCGCTGTATGGATTGTCTATTCTGGGTTTTTAACTCTACTTGTAATGATTGTTTCTGGGGACGGCGTGCTATGGGTCTTACCGTGCTGGTTGTCGGTGCTAGGGGAGAGGATAGTGGGAAGACTGTTGTTGCGGCTAGCCTAGTGTCTGCTCTTAGAACGGGAGGATATAGGGCGGCTGGGTTCAAGCCTTATGCGGCGGGAAGGCTCTGGGGTAGTCCTGGTATTTATCGCGAGACTGTTTCTAGACGTCTTCTTGTTGGATTGGATGCTTTGATGCTTTGGGAGAGTATGGATCAGGAGTTCTCCTTGGAGCATGTTAATCCTGGAGCACTAGTTTTGGGAGAGTTCGATGTTGCTAGGAATAGATGGCGTGGTCCCGCCTTTATGGGTCTAGATGAGCTGTCTAGGCTTGGGGTCCTGGGGAGGATCTCCAGCTGTCAGGGGAGCCGTGTTGAGACTCTCCACTTTATCAATATTGAGGCTTTGAAGCGTTTGCCGAGTGGGTTAGAGGAGGCATTTACAGACATGGCGGTGGCTGTTAAGCCATATCCTTTGAAAGTTGGAGACGAGTTTGTTTCTCGGTTTGTAAGGGGAGAGTATGAGGATCAGATACTCTCCTGTTATAGTAGATTATTAGAGGGCTATGAGATCGTCGTGGTAGAGTCAAATCATGACGTTGCTGTTCCTCTGCGGAAAGGATTATATCCGGTCTTGGTCATAGCTGTGGCCCCTGGACGCATTGGCGTTGTTGACGGCGATAGATATGTGAAGGCTCTTGGATTGCTGGGTGGATCAGGTGTTGTGCCCAATGCGTCCGAGGTAGTGTCCTTGGCTGGTACAGTGTTTGACCTTGGCCTCCCCTATTTGGAGGATCCTTATCGGGGATACAGTATTGATATTCTGTCGCCTGTTATTGAGCAGATAGCTAAATTGATGAGACAATAAGATCCTGTGTCCTGAGGATGCTCCAATATTTATGGTCTCCCCTGGTCTCTGTTATTATCTGGACGAAGCCCAAGTGGATAGTCCGGAGAGAGCCCTCTCCCCAGGCGAGCAAATGGGACCGGAGACTCTCGCTCCGCCGGAGGGAATGAGGATAGTTGTGCCCGGAACGAGGACCTGTGTTCCTATGAGATCCTCTGGGGTAACCGGAGACCCGGTGAAGGGCGGGGGAGAACCTCTCCGGTCCCTCTTGGCTGGGGAGAGGGCTCCCGGAGAGGTTTATGTGGTGTTGTTCACTATAGGAGGTGTTAACTCCCCGGTTAACACCCACATCCTACTATTCAAAACCTCTCCGATTACATTGGAGGCTTAGCCTGGGACTGCTTGTTTATAATTGGCTTTGTCCAGGTATATGTGAATAACCATGCTAAGAGTATGAGGCCTGTTATCCAGTTGCTCAGAGCCATACCTGTCCATAGACCCTTATCTCCCATATCCAGCATATAGGCGAGATAGTATGAAAGGGGGACCCGCAGTAGCCATAGTCTTGCTGCGCTAATGATTGACACTAGTAGTGTGTGCCCGCTGCTTCTCGCAATTGCTCCTGCAAATATTGTCAGGTCGAATCCGAGAACGCTTGGACCAAATATCAGTAGCATCCTGCTAGCAGCCTCGAATACTTCTGGATCCTCTGTGAATACTCCAATGAAGTGGTTCCTGGCAAACACTAGGAAGACCACGTATATAGTTACTAGTCCTAGTATGAGTTTGAGCCCTGTCTTGAACGCTTGCTTCGCCCTATCTATTAGTCCAGCGCCGAGGCTCTGTGCCACTATTATGCTAGTGCTTCTAACAAGCGGAAACACAATTATATGGTCTATGCTAAGCATTACTTGGCCGATACTGTAGGCGGCGACCACCGGGGTTCCCAGCCCATTAACTATTCTTATCATGACTAGGAAGCCAAG
>JALWJI010000098.1 GCA_027081695.1 Acidilobaceae archaeon
GGATCAGCATAATACCCTTTGGGAAGATAATCGAGTATAATTGCCTCTATCTCTGTAGCTGGATGCGAGACTATCGGGGCCGCCTCATGCCTCTTATCGCGATATCTCTCCCTCGGACCCTTCATCTCCCCACAGCTCCACAATAATACTTATATGTAAGTTATAGAATATAGATCTAGCCTATAAGGAATATAGCTAAAACGTCCCTAACCTCAACGAAATCATATAACAATCATATTTGGGTAGAGGCTTTTGGTTCGAGCACCCTATGATTACTCTTCTATAGTAGGTTGACAATATTTGTCAACAATAGACTTTATTTTATTTACAACTTCTTCATTGTACTGTATCTCTTTCTTCATCTCAAGTATAGATCTTATCTCTCCCTTCGTAGAGGGACACATGTTAGCCACTACTACTGCTAGATCCTCATCTATAGATGCCTCGTTTACTAGCTCATTTACTAGTTTCCTCGCTGTTTCAGCGTCGAGAACAGCGAAGGTCTTTAGATATTCCCATGCTCGTTCCTGCGTTACTAGTATGCCGCCGCTACTCTCTTGTTTTCTTTTTTGTAGGATTTCTTTTGCTTCTGACCAAGTGATGCTCTTCGATGAAAGTATTTTCCTTGTCATTATTACCAGCCCCTACTAGTATAGGTGATTTTTAGCCTTAATTATATGAGGAAAGAGCGAATATTATAGCTAGCCCCTTAGCGGGCGTAGATGCTCGGGCGGTACGTATAGTATTTTCTTCTTCCTACCAAGATATACTTCAACCTCGTACGCTCTTCCACGCTTACCTGTTATAACACCTGTTAGACCATGGAATCTCCTGTGTGGCATTCCATAGTGGAACGAAGGATCTATCTTTATAGCTACTCTTTCACCTAACTTATACTCTCTCAGTATAACCGAGAGCTTCGGGATAGCTCCCTTTTCCCTTACTTTTTTGCGGAGCAGTTTCCTTGTCCTGTGCCTGTAGCCTCTTGGCGGCTTTACCATTTTCTCGACACCTCTCTAGGTGTGAGCATTGAAGGGTATTTTAAGAATGCCCTCTTAGTTTGACAGATACTACGTCGAGCTCTACGCATCTAGCGGGGGCTCCTAGGACCTCGCTGAAGCTAGGAGTGGTCCGACCATCATCTCCGCTAACAAGTTCCTTGATATAGAGGCCTCCCTCAGCGTTTATGAGGCATTCGAAGACGTAGTCCCATATCTTATGGCATTGCATCGAGTATACTTTTCTCCTACGTAGAATGTTGGGTCTCCTGTGGAGTACCCGGCTAGGCGTCTTCTGCATTATGAGTCTATTCGTGAAGAAGGATTCTAGCTCCTTAAGCTTATCATCGTCGATGGGCTCGTCAGAGACTATAAGGGCCTTATAGATCTTCGAGGTTTTCGCCATGTCGTCCTTGTATAATTGTACGTCTTTTCTCGAGGCATAGTCATCGAATCTAAACGATACATAGTTACTCGACTTATTCGCTTCTCTTTCTAGTTCTCTAAGATGTAGGTGCCGTTTCCGAGGAGTCTTGAACTCAAAGATTGCTGGTCGACCCGATCCAAGCATTCTTGCGTCTACATCTTCTCTCCCTGCCGCGTGTAATACGACTCTCTCTGCCCCGATTATGCGGAGAACGCTCCATAATGCTTCTTCTATACTATAGTATTTTGGCCCGGAGGGAGTAGGCCAATAGGCCTGACTTATCATACGGCCGGTTTTCCAATATCGGCCTTTTATTAATAGACTATTTACCTGGAGATAGATTGCACCAGCCGGGTATTCTACGAGGAGTGTTGCCTCTGGGTTATCGAAGTCTACTGTGAGATCCTTGTCAAGAGATTGTATTAGTTTTCCTATCTCTCTCCTGATCTCTGCCTTTATACTTTCTCCAAAGCCTAGCCTAAATTCTAGTTTAAGCTGATTTTCTTTATTTATTATTGACCCACTAACTTTTGCTCCGACAATAAACCGCTTTATATCATAAGCTTTCAGGATAGGTATGCTCCTTCTGCTTATGTCTTCTATAAAGGTATCTAGTAGTCCTCCACAGATTGTGCATCTTGGATTTTCGCCATCGTCGAAGCCCAGCCTTCTCAATAGGGGTTGAGCGTGTTCGCCTATGTTTTTTGCTATGGTTTCTAGTTGTTCTTTTTCTATCTTCTCGTTTCGTAGCATGTGGTGGAGCTCCATTAGTACGACTCTTTTTATGCTTTCTCCTCGTTGCTTATTTGACCATCCATATCCTAGTTTCGCGAATAATCGTCCTAGACACCTATCGCATAGAGGATACTTCCCTAGTATCTTTATAGCAGTGCTTGTCACGTACAGGTACTCGTTGCTCTGCTCGTTACTCAACTTATGCACCCGTCTTTTCTCGAAGCTGAGTCTTTTATGGCCTCCTATGAAGGTATACCTGGGTCTAAGAATATATCTAGCTATTAGGTCTCTACTACGGAATAGGAAAAGAGTATACGGGTGGGACTAGTGCCGGTTAAAAAACCTAGAAAGCCGAGGGGAGGATTAAAATTCTGTCCAAAATGCGGCTCGTTAATGTATCCTAGAACAATAGGGGGTAAAAGACAGTTATTCTGTCCAAGCTGTGGCTATGTTATGGAGATTAGCGAGGAGGAAATGGACGCTTATAAGATAAAGGTTAAGGCCAAGAGGAGTCCCAAGGACAAGATAATAGTTGTAAATGCTTCTCAGCCTCCGCCGGACGCCTTAGTGTTGAAAGGTCAAGTGAGATGTCCTAAGTGTGGACATGATGAGGTCATATTCTGGATGATGCAGACTAGGTCTGCAGACGAGCCGCCAACACGATTCTATAGGTGTACGAAATGCGGTCACACATGGAGAGAGTATGCTTAGGTAAAGACGAGCTTCTTGAAGCCTCGCTTAACGCTGTAAGAAAGTTGGAGAAGTATCTTGTAGAGGCATCTATTCGAACCCCTCCAACAGTTTCTTCGAGGCAGTTAATAGAAGAGTCCCTGGACATAGTCTATGCATTGCGGAACATGCTTGCGTTATTACGTGATGAATGTGGCGAGTAAATAATCGAGGACAACTAATAATATTCAGTGGATAAGACAATTAAGTAAAAGGGTGAGGTACTTGTTCCGATTCAGATTTACAGATGCTAGGACTTGGAGGTATATGGTTGCAAGCATAGAGAAGATAATCGACGAGGGGGTTTTCGTCGCATCACCAGAAGGCTTAAGCTTAAGGGCACTAGACACGAGTAGGGTAGCAATGGTTGATCTCTACTATCCACAGGACTCCTTCAAGGAGTATGAAGTAGAAGAAGAGACAGAGTTCGGAGTAAGTTTTCC
This sequence comes from Acidilobaceae archaeon, assembly GCA_027081695.1. Classification (GTDB taxonomy): domain Archaea; phylum Thermoproteota; class Thermoprotei_A; order Sulfolobales; family Acidilobaceae; genus S143-63. Next base: position 3,333 of record JALWJI010000098.1, read on the forward strand.
TCTACTCAGCAAAGTACTACGTCGAGCAAGAAAAGACGATGAACTCGAACTCAAAATAGAGGGTAGCTACATAGAGATAATCTTCCATGGCAGAGGAACTAGGAGATTCAAGATTCCTCAAATAACGTTAAGCTATGAGAAACTACCCGAGCCTAAGATATCATATACGGTCACGGCGAGACTTCTTGGCTCGACATTTAGGGAAGTGGTGAGAACAATAGAGCCTCTCGCCGATGCAATAGTCTTTGAAGCGGGCGAAGGAGGAGACAAGCTCTATGTAAGAGGAGAGGGGGACATCGAGAAGGCTGAACTCATTCTATCAATGGAGAGAGGAAGCCTTCTAGACCTAGAAGTAGAGTCACCTGATAGATCCATGTATACACTCGAATACTTCTCGGAGATGATCCAGGCAGCGCAGGCGGCAAATATGACAGTGGTCAGATACTCCATGGACGCTCCCATTAGGGTTGACATGGAGTATCAGGAAGGTGGAAGGCTGACCTTCTATGTATCGCCGAGAATCGAGTAGTAAGGAATACATAGATCCATCACGCTTCAAAGAATTCAAAACACTAGTATCAGCACTATACTCCCTCTACTACAAGAGCACGCCGAATATCGAAGAGCCAGAAAATATTATGAGGAGAGAATTCGCATTCCAGTATTTCGACATGGATTCATACGTTAGACATCTATCCTTCGATACCTACGAGGAACTTCTAGAGTTTTTAGCAGAGAAAAATCCACGCCACGCATACTATTCTATCGCAGAATACGAGTTACCCGAAGCAAAGAGTATGGAGGAGAAAAACTGGCTGGGCTCAGACTTATTGTTTGACCTAGACCTAGACTACCTAGAATACTGTAAAGATAAGAGAGTAGAAGGCGACAAAGGATATGTTCTCGATGATTCGTGTTATCAAGAAGGCTACAGGTTAATGCTAAGACTCAAGTCTATGATAAAACGCGACTTATCGCCAGAAGATATAATAATATACTTTACAGGGCATAGGGGCTTCCATATGCGCGTAATCTGCGAAGAATGTAGGGGTCTGGGTAAAACGGCTAGACGGGAGCTTGCACTGTACTTTGCTGGCCAGGAGGTCGATCCATATCTAATTTTCCCCTCTGTACAAGTCGTGAAGAGAGGACGAAGAAAAACAAGGCTAGTCCCTGCACTTCCAGAAGAAACGGATCCGGGCTGGAGGGGATGGATAGCTCAATACATCTATGACAAAAAAGGGAAATCGCTGGTGGACGTTTTCGGAGAATCATGGGAGTACGAGGTTCTAAAGATAATTAGCGAGATTTCAGTTCCAATAGATGTCATGGTTACACAGGATCCTAGCCGTCTTACCCGGATTATAGGTAGTCTACATGGTAAAGGACACTTACTAGTGACGGATGTATCTTCGGGGCTTAGACTACATTATTCTAGGCTTTCACCATTTAAGGGATGGGTTCGCGTAGAATACCTACAGGACGTCGAGAATATTACATTCATGGGTGTAGAACTGTCTGGGCAGGAGAAAAGTAGGGCCGAGATACCTGCATCAATTGCCCTCCACTTAGCTGAGAAAGGAATAGTTAGGCTCCTAGGAGGCGAAATATATGTCTGAAAGGATACCCGCTGGAGGACCTTATAAAGCGGCGGCAGGACTCCATGAGCCATTAAGCCTAGAACATCTAATGGAGGCACGTAGGGCCGCCAGCATATACTGTGGAAGCCGGGATGAATACTGTTGCCAGTTCCTAAGCCACCTAAAGAGAGCGTCGATACTTATTGCGAAGGCCCGGATAAGGGATCTTGCAGAGAATACGAGTTATACTGGAATCGACTCAGGCATCCTGGAACTATATAATAGGCTTGTAGAATTCTATGCCGATTATATTTCCGCTAGTCTTCTCTCATACGGAGAGAACCCAGTTATGCGGTTGAGAACTAGTATTGAGCTAGAGGGTGTAAAGTTAGAGAAGGGAGAATATGTCGAGATGGATCCAGGAAAAGCGGCGGCACTATACGTAGCCGGTATAGCAGAGCCTGTAGAAACGACATTTATTAAAATAGGTACAGCATGTATAGGGGAAGAGGAGGAGAGGAAAAAATGAGGTTTCCGAAAAGAATAAGGACGTACTGTCCGCGGTGCAACACCCACACAGTACACACAGTACAGGTATATAAGCACGGTAAGAGGAGGACCATGTCAGAGGGTCAGAGACGATATATGAGGAAACAGGAAGGATACGGTAGCAAGAGAAGACCAGAGCAGAAGAGATACGCTAAGGTGACTAAGAAAGTAGTCCTTAGAATACAGTGTACACAGTGCGGTTACAGAAGACACATCTTAAGAGTAAGATTAAAGAAGATAGAGCTCGTAGATGTCACGAGGTGATGAGGGCCATGGCACAGTTCTTCATTGCAAAGAAGCGGAAAATACTCGTGCCCAAGCCCAGGAGCAGGTTCCTACTAGTCGTATGTCCAAACTGTGGCAACAAGCAAGTAGTATTCAGCCACGCCACGTTCCCCGTAAGATGCTCGTCATGCGGTACACTACTAGTAAGACCCACAGGAGGAAAAGCCCAGATCCTAGGCAAGATAGAGAAAATCCTAGGCTAGTCAATCACTTTTAATCTTAACCCCTATCATCTACTCCTAACAAATGTGTATGTAGCAGAGATAGTCATATTTCTAGACAACGCATATAAATATCCTCCCAGTCTCCTATCCCCACCAGTGGTGTTATAATATATGGGGGATCCCATAGCAACAGCCTTCAGAAAAATAATCGAGGAAATATACTGGGTCGATGACTTAAAAGAAGCAGAGGAAATCCTAGAGAAATATCTTAAAAATATGGACGAGGATCTTAGGGAAGTTCTACTAGAGAGAAGGAGAGAAATATGCAACGGTAACGACGCAGTAATCAACTTAATAAAACTAGACGCACTCGCTGAAGCTGCCGAAGAAGACCAAGTTAGAGACGCGCTCACCCTAAGGAGTATGATAGACACTCTCTTCTTATCTCAATGTACTCAGAAATGGTCAGAGCTCGACCCGAAACAGAAGGCATGGATACTAGCACCACTCTACAGGGCATCGTATGGATTAGAGCTTGCAATGAAAAAATGGCCTGAATCAGTTGATTCTGTACACTTAGAAAATGTAGAGAAGAACCTAAACATAGCATTTGAAAGGGCTAGAAGTATATCTGTTATAAAAGAATTAACAGAGTTCCTAGACAGGAAAGCAAAAGAAATATTCGGTGAGCTCGGATTAAGCGGTCAAGATCTAGAACCAAACTAAACCTTCTAACTAGCACTTTTACGGTTATCTTGTTTACCTTGGATAAATTTACAGGGGCAATGATGACTGGTGGGCTTTACGGATTTTACATGTGACGAGTGCGGTCGTAGCTGAGCCCTCGGAAAAGCTTAACTAGTCTACGGGCCCCAAAGAGTATTCAATGCGGAACCTCCTTCAAGGAGGCCTTATATGCTAACCGATTTGTCGTAATATGTAGGATAACGACCAGAGGGGCTAGGACAACGGCTGTTACTAAATTGTAACTATAACCACCTATATACAGGACAATAAGTGCTCCAACGTAGAAATCCAATTGATCTAAAAGCGGTGCAGGCTCTCCACGCTCTATACCGAGTCTCCTCTTGATAAAGGAACCTACAAGGTCTCCAATCATTGCACCTATTCCAGCCAGTAATCCTGCACGAACAAACCAATACAAGTTGCTAAATAATACTCCCTCAATTATACCTACTAGAAGCCCTGTTAGCACCCCGGTAACAAATCCTTCCAGAGTTTTCCCCTCTCCGAGAATGCGTCTACCATCAATCCATTTACGACCCATATCAAGTGGCGTTCCTCTACCATATATCCGCCTAGCAACGACTGGAGCACCATTAGCGGCGAGAGCTGGCAGTATTAAGAGGAGTAGGTTTATTAGATCTTCTGCTAGAGCCATCTTAGATCCTTACCTCTTATCTCATACATTAATGTCTTCCGGTGGGGTCTAAGAGACTCTGCTAAGAATTTATCGTTAATCTTGGAGGTTCTGATAACTATGTGCGCCCACGGTATGATATAGGGGGCTCCGCTTGGGAGGAGTCCTTCACCGGATACCTGGGCTGTATATAGTCCACCTGTACTTCTGGCGACAGAAGATAGGTACATCAGTATTTTTCCGCTCTCTATTCCGGGCTTAGATCTATAGTGCCAGTTTACACTATCTATTATAATGAATTTGTTGCGAAGCGAGTTAGATGTAACGAGTCTTACTAGTTCGTCGAGTGTATGAGCTACGTGATATTCGGTGTACTGGATCTTCCTCAGGAAGAGAGTTGTTCCGGGCTCTGTAGCGATTAGAACAGGATCTAGGTTCTTAGATTTGGCTACTAGATAAGCATAATAGGCTAGATGAGTCTTACCTGTACCGGCTCTACCATAAACCAACGTAAATATACCTTTCTTAATCCAGCCTGACGGTATATCCATTGTTTCGCTATGGTTCAAGTTCTCTGCACCGTTTTCCCGACCAAGATTATTGGTACATTCTCATTTTAACGTCAAAATAGGAAGCCGGGGATTCTCCTTCTGGGAAAAAGTAATGATATTGGATATTGTTATTATAGTATTAGTTTAGAATAATGGAGGTCTCCTTGAAGGCCTTCTCATTGTTCGTGTTAATCTCCTTATTTCGGCGTCCTGCATGCTATCGAGCATGCTTGCCTTGTTTCTTAAAGCTTCGTAGTGTTTCTCTATAGCAGATATTATTCCGGCTGGAGGCTTCTTCTGTTCTAGTGCGTCTTTACCCTTACTTGTTATTCTGAGCTTTCTATACATGTTGGGCTCGGTCTCTACGAATCCTACGTAGAGTAGAGCTACTAGATCGTTCTTTACTTCTGGGCTGTAGGGGACGTTTCCTACTTTTCTGATTGTATAGCCTAGATCTACGTTGTACTCGTCCTTTAGTTCTTTCAGAATATGGAATAGGGTCTTTTCATGCATTGGACCCAGCTTCTCTATTACGTAGAGTAGGCTCATTTGTCTCTCGTTTTCGAGGACTTTCTCCGGTGTTATGACCTGTACTGATATTATCTTAAGCTCCTTTCCGCTCTTTTCGTCTTTTCCTCCCTTATCCTTGTCTTTCTTGGCCACGAGCCCTGCACCACTCTATTCTAGAGCATAATCCAATAAAAATAACTAGTAGCGGCTCGACGATAATTAAAAGGGTAGAGGTAGTGAACAGGCGGACAGCAATAGCGTCTACCTTTATCATAGTAGCGGTCATAGTATCGCTGGCGGCACCGATACAGTCCACTGCTCAGTTTTACTCTGGGCAGCAAGAACTAGTGACGAATATTCATTTGCCTGCAGTTGAGAGCAGTGGAAAGGGGACTATTATCAATGTTACAATAACTATTATACCTGGTGGAACCGGTAAAGTAGAGGTAGTCTCCAACGGTAGAGTAGACGATACTACTAAATACAGTATGATGCAGGCTACTGTGACCGGGGCTCTTCTTGCAGGATATGATTGGAGATCGTTCGATTATAAGATAGTGTTCCTCAACACGAGCGATGTCGCCGGCCCCAGCGGTAGCGCTATGACAGCTTTCGCGATATACTCGCTTCTTTCAGGATCCCCTGTACAAGAGATATTTGCCAACATGACCATGACCGGTGCTATTTCACCTGTAGGATTATACTCTGCAGTCGGAGGCATTATAGAAAAATGTACGGCGGCCAGGAACCTAGGTCTTGCATTCTATTATCCAATGGCAAACTATAATCCGGAAATAGAAGTAGCTTGCCCGCAAGCGATACCAGTCTCAGGATTCATGAGCTCTATGCATGCTCTTACTGGTGTATCAATGAATGCCTCGTACATTAACTTGAATCTCCCCAGCGAATTTAACGATGGTATGAAGAACGCCTCTGATATGATGAGGAACCTTACTGTTCAAGTATTATCCTCTGTACCTGTAGAGAATCTTGGTCCAGATCTCTTAACAATATATAACATGACGATATCAGCACTAAATGAGAGCGTAGAATACTATAACGATCATCCCTACGCATCAGCCAGCAAGGCATTCTATGCATTATACAGGGCCTATCAATTATACTACATGTACGAGATAGCTACTCTCCAGTCAAATACTGGTGTAAGGGAATACATCCTTTCAGAATCACAATCTCTGGAAAGGAACCTCACTATGCTGAGGGAAAGGCTCGATAATATCGATTATAATGGAAGCGTATACTATATCGAGTTCCTCGGCATAGCCTATAGTCGATTAGCATCCGCAGAGTCAAGTCTAGAGAGGATAAACGTCCTCATCTCGATCAACGTCCCCGAAGCAATATCCGAGCTAGCCTATGTGCATGCTAGGGTATACAGTATACTCTCATGGATTGACACAGCAGAAAGGGTGAAGGGCCTATGGCCAAGACTAGATCGAAACGATACTAGATTACTAGCAACGCTCATGGGAGACTTCTCACATATATCAACACAGTACAGTATAGCGTTGGCAAACTACATGATAGACACATATGGCAACACTGTCGATGCAGAGCTCCTGAGAAAATACGTAGATATCCTCCAGCTACTCCTAGACGAAGGAGACAGATATGCGATGCAAGCAAACTATGTAGCAGCCCTAGGATTCTATAGAGAGGCCCTTAGCCAAAGCATGAACAACATCTTCTCAATAATTCCCTCGAGTAACACTACAGTGATCGAATACATCTACAAGAACTATATAGCAGAAGTAGTAAGTCTATATGACCTGATCACATTAAGAGCTATAAGCTCCGGCATAATTCCAGGACTCGCACCTGCATATATGGACTATGCTCTTCTTGAGGCAAAGAACGGTAATTATGAGACGGCATTATCACTAGGCAGAGCGGCCCTGGCATCTTCAATAATATGGTATCTATATACTCTTGCGAAGAATCCTGGAATAGAGACCATGCCAAGACAAGAAACACCCGAAATATTCATGCCCACATCACCCGGCAACACACCGGTGATCCTTGTAATGGCGAGTCTACTGCTGGCAGGTATACTGGTAGGATTACTATATTCGGCTAGACTACTCCGGAGTACAATAAAGTCAGTAAAATACTAGAGTATTTAGAGTACTCTGTTACATATAATCAAACAGGGTTTTCCTAGTCTTAGGTTTTCTATGAATCTCTTCCAAGAGTTCAGCTAGCTTCCTGAAATCTTGTTCTAAAACTTCTCTTAGGTTTGGATTATAGAGCGCGGCGGCAGGATGATAGGTAGGATATAATGTGACATTAACGTCTCCTACTACTCCAGTATAAGGTTTGCCATGTATCCTGCTTAGGGGAGCCCATTTTAGCCTCGCTGTTTCAAATAGTGTCCTGCCCGAGTGACGGCCAAGGGTAACGATTATTCTAGGCCTGATAATCCTTATTTGTTCTAGAAGATACGGGAGACATACTTGTATTTCTTCGGGTCTTGGATCCCTGTTACCAGGCGGCCGGCATTTAACAATATTAGTTATATAGACTTCGTCTCTTCTCAAGCCGATTTTTGATAAAAGAGCTGATAGTAGTTTTCCAGCCATACCCACAAATGGTCTCCCTTGTTCGTCTTCCTTTCTACCAGGTGCTTCTCCAACGAACATAATATCTGAGTCTAATGATCCTTCACCGGGAACAGGATTTTTACGGAATTTATGGAGAGGACATTTAGTACAGTTTACTATCTTATTCACTAGACGCTGATATTCTTCTCTTTTTGATTTCATTTAGGATACTCCTCCTCCACACTTTATCAAGCGAGATAACATAGTTAGCCGCAAAGCCTGTCACAATACCGAGGGCCTGTCCTGCGAGGGGCCCTAGGAGTCCTAGCATAGTTGTCGCCTTCATCACAGTGAATGTTGTGATTATTCCACCCAGACTCGATAGATGATACGCCAATAGACGCCTTAGCCAGTTTTCTTCCAGGTTTGTCTTAAACGTCCAGTACTCGTGGAATACAAAGTTGAATAAGATACTGATCTCGATACCCGCTATGCTAGCCAAGTCTATTGGTGCTCCAAGCAATAGTAAGAGGGCCATTATAGTTAGGTTCAAGACAGCACCAAGGGCTCCTACAGATGCGAACTTTACGAGTGGAGACAATGTCATTGCATGTATGAGGAAATCTATGATTGTTTTAGCGCCTAATTTGCTCTTGCCGTATGCTCTGTTCCTAAAGGTATAAGGTACTTCTTCTACTTTCCGATATGGAGACTTTTCTAGGATTTCCATTAGAATCTTGTATCCACGTGGGCGTAGCGAGGAAGGATCTACTATAGACTTCTTCACGAGGAAGAATCCACTCATGGGATCGCTTGTCGACTTTGTGCCAGGAACAAGGATCTTCGAGACTAGAATTGCGGTCTTACTCATAAATAGTCTAAAGCGGCTCCAGCCCTCTACTCCTCCGCCAGGAGCATATCTTGTGGCTACTACTACATCGGCACCTCTAGAGACTGCTTTTGACACAAGCTTTGGAACTAGCTCTGGTGGATGCTGTAGATCAGCGTCCATAACTACTACGTATTTCCCTCTTGCCCATGCAATACCCCTTAGTATAGCGGTAGCTAAACCCTTATTCTTTCTCCTTAGAAGGCATCTGATCCTGTTATCATTGTTTGCGAACTCTCTTACTATGAGACATGTGCCATCAGGCGAGTCATCATCCACTACGAGGATCTCAAAGTTGTTGAATCCGCTTGATTCTAGGATGTTAATAAGCTTTGGGATAAGTATCTTTATGTTATCTGCCTCGTTATATGTTGGGATAACCACGGTGAACAGGGGTTGTGTATTGTTTGATTCTGTCAGCGTCAATTTGTTATGCCTCCGTTTAGGAGACGACGAGTACCTCGTTATCCAAGTGTTATTATTTAGATATGTTAAAACTCATATAGTTTAGGTCTTACCTCATCCGGCAAGTCGTCCTCGTTCACGATCTCGAATGTGAACGGAGGATTCTTCGTCTTAGGACCTGTTATCAGATATTTATCAGGATCATCCTCAGGCTTATTCTTGAATACACGTGCCTTTACATACCATCCGTCTTTCCTAGCTATGTATACATACTTTCCGTGTTTTCCTCCCATTCCACCACACCAAACAGTTTAGTCTGGCAAGGTATACTTAAAAATTACAATGTGAGGTCTATGTTTGAGCAATGAACTTATTGATTGAAGGGAAAAACTTAAACCCCCGAACAACAGAGAGTATGATATGGCAAACCCGCCGTAGCTCAGCGGCAGAGCGCCCGGCTGTAGTGGGACACGGGCGAGGTGGGACCCTCCTTAGAAGGAGGGCCCTGCAGATACCGGGTGGTCCGGGGTTCGAATCCCCGCGGCGGGACCACCCATCCTCAACATTAACTCTTGCTTCTCAGCCACATGGAGAACAGTTATGAGGATTTGCTCTATAGACACTGAGGAATGTAGACGATATGATACTAGATACTATAATGAAATCTTAGGATACTGTGATTTGTTGAAAATTATACTATACTAGATTAGTTTATTGAGGTATCTCTCCGGCTTCCTTCTTCATTAGGTATCTGTATATCAGGAATCTATCATCGGGCGAGAAGCGTGGAGGGTGAGGAACCCTAACAGGCCCGCCGCATATGGGGCACTGATCCCTTCTAAGCGTATATCTTCCGCATCTAACGCATTTTCTAAGCAACCATTTCAAGCGTATCCACCGCCTATTTCTCGACATTTAGGTTCGTGATATGGGAGTCTACATTTCATGATGTATTAATTGTGCCGGTGTTAAGTCCTCAGTCTTTCATAACTCATTTCTACTTTGAGTTTCGTTGCTTTCTTCTCTGCTCGTTTAATTGCTTTTGATAGGGCTTTCTCCAGAGTTTTAGGGTCGTGGCCGGTGAGATCGATGCGGTATTTTGGAGCTCCTATGGTGTATATACGGACTTGATACTTGTCTTCATCGCCTAGTGCCTTGTCTATCTCGTTCTTAATTGTCAGTAATAGTTCTCTGATACGCTCGACTCCGTCCGGCTCCCTACTCGTCGCGGTTATAATACCGCTTATCTTAACCTGTTTGACCTCGATGTGTGTTTTTGCTGCTTCGAGGACGGGCTTGATCCAATCCTCTGGGATACCAGCGTCTCTGAGTGCTTGTTCACCATATATGACGGCGTTTTCAAGGCCTGTCATTGCATCTCCATACGCGTCTTCTAGTTTCCAGATGACTTCTCTGTATGCTTCATCAACGCTTTTTCCTATTTTCTGGGCGACGAGTATAACTAGTGTTGCGGCTTTCACTTTTCTTTTATACTGCATCATCTTACGACGTTTCTCTCCTTCCATTACTCTCTTCAGGCTTACGTCTACTTGTCCTCTCTTCTTGTATACTCGGATTACCTTTACAACGATCTTTTGTCCTGGTTTAACGACTGTAGCTATATTTCTAACCATTCTACTTGCTACTTCGCTCCAAGGCAGGAATGCTCTCATTCCTCCGTATTCGTCTAGGCTGAGGTAGGCGCCGAAATCGTATACTTCTTCGACTGTTCCTACCACGAGTTCCCCTACCATGGGTAGTCTGTGGCGTGGCTTCAACACTGTTCCCGGCGATGACATTTAGTTTCACACCCTTGTAAGCTATGTACAGTTCTCAGAATAAATTATGTATTTGTCTGTTACCGTTTTGATGCGTATTCGAGATTTTGTTCCAATATGCGTGTAAGCCTATTTCTATTCATTAGATCGACTAGGAGCGTCTTAAAGTCATCTACGATTCTCCTCGCCACATCAGTTTTATGTCTAACTCCAGGCAGCAAGGCTTCTGGATAATCTAGTGATCTTAGTTCAAGATAGATTGCTTCAATTATTAATAGTAGCCTTTCTGCTAATTCGTATTCGTTATTTCTTATTAGTTCTAGACCTAGGCGTTTCAGTTCTCCGGAGAGATCGCCAAGCCCTTGTAAGTATGGAACGGGTGGTATGTTTAGTTCCTTGTATCCCGGGAGTTTACCATTCATTATTATCTCGATGAAAAGCTTAGCCTCCACGTATTCGCTAAGAGCGTTATTGACGAGTCCCGTATGGAGGAGTTCCGGATAAGGTTCAGCGAGAGCGAGGAGTTCTCTTGTTTTGTCTTCGCATAGTTGTAGATGCTCTGTCGCCTTGGAAAGGTCTCCCTTTAATGCTTCGACGATAGCCCATCCAGAGCGTCTTATTATCTCTCTTGTAAGTTTGATTATTTTTTCCCTAGTGGCGTCTAAGGTATCGAGTCTTTCTTTTATCTCAACAATGTTTGATGACAGGGTATCTTTAATAGATGTTATGGAGTCTTCGTTTAATGATTCCTTGAGCAGATTTATTAGGTCCACTTTTCTAGCACCTGATGAATAGTTTCTGTCCTGTGATAATAATATTAGTCGAGCGTAGCAGGCATTGAGGAGGATAGTAAATATATAGTCCGTAGCCTCATAGGGTTTGCAGGGGAGAAGAGAGGATGTCAACAATAGAAATAAGGAAAATGGACGTCTATGACAACGTGAACCCGCCAATATGTACAAGCTGTGGTAGGATAGTAGCTCCAGGAGAAAAAGCAGTAGCATTTCTCTGTCCAAACTGTGGACAAGCAGTAATCTGGAGATGTAGCAAGTGTCGTGCTCAAGGCACACAGTATAAATGCCCCAACTGTGGCTTCATTGGACCATGACGAGGTGAATAGGAAATGGCAAGAGTAGCTGTAATAATGAAAGTTCTTCCAAACGATGTAAGTATACAGCCTCAAGAACTACTCGAAAGAATCAAAAAAGCACTCCCAGAAGACTACCAGATAATGGGGAGCGGAGAAGAGCCAATTGCCTTCGGGCTCAAAGCACTAAAGATCATAATAGCAATACCTGAAGAAACAGAGGGCGGAACAGAGAAGCTAGAGGAATTCCTAAAACAAGTAGAAGGCGTAGAAGAAGTAGAAATCGAGACAGTCCATAGACTAAGCTAAATAGATCTCCCTCTCTAGCTTTATCCATCATTGCTCCAAACAATTCAATTTTCCTGACTTTAGAAATGTTGATTTTCAATTACAGAATAACCTATTATCATTATGCAATATAGACCATTAGTATCTATTATAGTTTATAATCCAGGGAAAAACGCATCCCTTACATGGGCTAATGAATGGGGATACCGGACCCAGGTAGCTACGAGCTAACAGTACTGCTGGGCCTCGCAGTAGCTTTCTACATGGCATGGAA
>JALWJI010000099.1 GCA_027081695.1 Acidilobaceae archaeon
GTGCACTGGAACTAGTTGATCTCCAGAAACCAGATGGAGGATGGGGCTGGTTCCCAGAATACAATTCGACGCCCTTCTTCACAGCATACGTGTTAGAGGGTCTTGTAAAGACAGTGGAATGGGCCTATGACAATAGCATTTATCTACCGGTCAGCACCGGAGGAAACACTATCCCAGGAGCAATGTATAACGCTTCACAGTACTTTATAAACACCCAAGATCCAGACGGGGGATGGACACCTGTTTCACCCGATTATGTCGATGACAGAATAGAACTAACCGCATACATACTATATGCTCTATCACTAACATACCACAATTTGCAGAACTATGGCTACAGTGAACCATTCGATATAGCCGTAATAGACAATGCCACAATGTTCCTATTATCAAACCAGTTAGACGACGGAAGCTGGGGGCCTGAATCATCAACCACAGGAGACCCATACATTACCGCCCTAGTAATGATTGCACTAGCACAAGTACCAGGCATAACACCAAACAGCACCCTACAATCCGTTGTAAACAATGCGTTATCATCCTCAGCGGACTGGCTAGTGAATAACGGAGTCTCGGACGGAGAAACAATTTACTGGACCTCTACCAGTTATGGATGGAGCCACAGCACAGAAGTAACAACAGCATACGCCATCCAAGCACTATACTATGTACAGGGATGGACTGACACGACAAACCAGGGCCTAGCCTGGCTAATACAAAATGCGGAAAACTGGCTCCACAGCACCACTAGGACCGGAGCAGTGGTAGTCGGCACACTACAAATGCTGAGACACTACTCTATGACGACTACACCAGTATCATTAGTATTATATCTAAACAATCAAGCGATATGGAGCGGGAGCCTAGCACCAGGCGAGAAAGTAACACTCCACCCAGACCTAGCTATAGGAAACAATACATTCGAACTAGAAGTAACAAGTTCAGAGGGATCAGCATATATCACTGTGGAGACATACTATTGGACGACAACAACGCTGGCACCGGTAATAGGAGAAAGACTAGACAACAATCAGGTATCCCTACAAGGAGAAGGGTTGTCACTCACATGGAACATTGAAGAACAAAACCCGGATGGATCAATACCGTCAACGATTCTAATATCATCGACACAGCCACTCTACTATCTAGTCCTAGAGATACCAGTACCAGCAGGATACGGTATAGACCTTGACACTCTCAGACAACAAGGCTACGCAGTAGAAGACCACGGCGCCCTAGTAGCAGTAGCAATCGAACAATTACAAGCAGGAACAACATCCATACAAGTACTACTAAAACCACTGGTTGAAGATATAACCCTACAAGAAGTAATTCCGGCAAGGATTAGCGAAATGTACAACCCCGACAGCTATGCATACTCGCAAGTTAACCTAGCGGGGACAGGAGAAGAATCGGCTACAACGTCGCCCTCAGCACAACAAACTCAAACAAGTGAGCAGACAGGAGAAACACAAACAGAGACAACAAGCGAGTCAGAAACATCTCCTACCCAAGGAATACCTACAACATATATAATAGCTGCAATAGCAATTATATTAATATTAATAATATTAATAAAGAGACGATAGTATAAATACTATAAAAGGTTCTCCAACTACCAGATCCTCCCAATTTATTTTTCCCCAAATACATATAGTAAGAGTTTCTAAACCGCCACCAATAAAAATCAGTTACAATAGTACTCCTACAAAACTGGAATAACAGGAGAAACGAAGCAAACCAACCCAACGCAGCAAAACTCCCATCTACCATACTATGATCAACGATAAAGTACACATGCGGAGATGATGTAGCATGTATACACTTCTCATCTTAGGTCCAGCAGGAAGCGGAAAGTCCACACTAACACGGACCTATGCTAGATGGCTCAGAACAGAAATAGGAGCTAAAGTATACATTGTTAACCTCGACCCTGCAGCAGAATACCTTCCCTATAAGCCTGACTATGACATCCGAAAAATAATAGATGCGAGACGGATAGCCAGGGAAAAGGGTCTCGGACCAAACGGGGCACTAGTCAAGAGTATGGAGCGCCTATCAGAAAGACTAGAAGAACCACTCTCCCATATAGCTAATTCAGAGGCGGACTATGTACTAATAGACACACCGGGTCAAATGGAGATATTTCTCTTCAGGGAAACCAGCATACAGCTAGTTGACCGGCTAAATAGCGTATCGTCACATGTTGCAGGCTTGTATATTATTGATGCAGGTCTAATAACTAACCCCACAGACTACGCGTTCCAATTACTACTCAGCATTGCTGTTCAACTCCGTCTCAATACAGATATTGCCCCAGTAGTCAATAAGACAGACGTCCTTGCGAGTCATGAAGAATATACTTTTGATCTATGGGGAGATTTCTCTAGGCTCAGGAGACAGCTCAAAAACACTCGCTCACTATATGGAGAGATGTTATTCGATATATTAAAACAATTAAGACTCTATGCAAGGAGAGTACTAGTACCAAGGATTTCTGCAATACGAGGAGAGGGTCTTGATGATCTACATAGGATTGTTTTAGAATTACAGTGCCAGTGTGGGGATCTGAGTTAGAAGGAAATACCGAAGAATTTACAAAAAGAAAAATTATAATTTATATAGTTAATTATACATGTGTGCTTCGGACTATTTCTTCAGGAACCTTAAAGCAATTATGATAATAGCAATGATCACTACAACCATTAATATCTTCGTTATACTACTCGACCCCTGCTCACCAGTTATACTCGTAGTCTGACTCGACTCAGACTCTGCTTGTTGCTCGGTTGGTGCGACAGCACCAGAGGTTTCCTCCTTTCCACTATAGGTTCCTGTGATTTCGAGTCCTGAACCTGTTGACTGGCTTGTAGTAGTTGTTTGCCCTGAACTTGTTTCCACGGATGGCTCAAGTCTTATCGTATAGTTTAGAAGTTCCATATCTGGCAATGGCTGGTCTGCGGGATATTTGAAGGCTATGACGGTGTTTTCTATGTTTGCCGTTCCACCATCGGGACTTAGTATTATTCGTACATGTGTTTCATTGTCAACGACTACTTGTGCTCCGGTGATGTTTCCTTGATCTAGTATGAGGGCTTCTAGCGCCATGGGACTAGATAAGATAATCTGTGCCTCTCCGCTTCCGGTAGCAGTAGCATAAATTGCTACTACGACTCCATTAATGAACGTCTGATAGTATTCATTGCCTATACCTGAGGTGTACGTTACCGTTGATCCATGTGAGTATGTAAGGGTATACGATAGGCTTAGCCCATCTGTATTCCTGCTGTCGCTAACCGTAACTATCTCATGATTCTTGTCAGGTATTGCAACTATCTCCTTTACAGGAGTCCATGAAATCACTATGCCTTTCCGGAGCACATATCCCAGTACGAGAGAATGTATCGAATCTGTATCCATATCATAATAAGTTCCCACATAATAAATCACTTGTTGGCCGTCTACACTTGTTATTAAGAGATTATCTAGTCGAAGTAGAAGTCCTATGGATTGATCCACTACTATACCCATGCTAGAATTGTATATCCTAATATATGTCGGGCTAGAATAGCCCGATGAATAAGCCATATATAAAGAGTCTCCATACCATCCATATGCAGTAACAGGGCCTGTAAACGGGCCTATTATAGTACTGGTGTTCGAGGAGGCGTCTACTAGTACTAATCTATCCGAGTAGAATGTTGTGTTACCAGCAACGAATCCAAGTATGCCCGATGGAGACCATGATATCTTCTCGATCCTCGGATACGTATCGCTGAACACAATGTCTCCGTTACTAGAGACCACGTATATCGTCTTGTTTCCTCCCATAAAGTACTCTGAGACTAGAACTGCAACATAGCCGCCTTGAGGGCTAGGAAAGAGGTCTTCGAGATACCCAGAGACCCCGTTCACGAATGTGAGATCTCCTGATCCCAAGTCTACTAGGTATAGGCCATTATTG
>JALWJI010000100.1 GCA_027081695.1 Acidilobaceae archaeon
GCTGCGTGATAAAGCTAGCGAGATCAACAATTACTATCTACTGGAGGCAGTTGATAGTTGGAGACCCGTCATGTATAATATATACAGTAGAATGAATATGCTTGTAGAGGATCTCCACAAGAATCCATATGCAGCCGAGTTCTCGGCTTGTGGACTTATGAATGAAATAGATTTGGCCATACAGAGATATCATTCGAGCAGATATTCGTATCTCTCTGGATACCTAACAAGATTACTTCTCAGGATACGAGAATATGCCAGGCAACTGTGCGAGGAGAATTCTATCTAGTTGATGCGATGATAGATTTGATTTCAGAAGACTGGTCTATAGCAGATAAGGATTTATCCTAGTGTAGTTGTATTCTTGAATTTGCTATTATTGTATTATTGTAGTATATTTAATTATATCATCTAGATGAGAATTAGCCATATCTTTATGTACTTCTAGAGACACTCTATTATATTATAATGGGGTGATAGAAAGTGACGATAGAGAACACTTTCGAGGTAGACTTCTCTAAGGTTCCTATAAAACCCATGGGTGCCAAAGAAGTAAGGGAACTGGAAATAGCACTTATCATAGGAACACTATTCCGACAGGACGTACTAAAGGAAGTACTCGATCCAAAGGAATTCACGACATGGGTAGATAGCCTAGCAGTAGCGGCCGGAGCCCTGGCTAGGGACAAGGCAGGATATCCCATATCAAAGATCGCCGAGGAACTAGGCAGGACAGAAGCTACGATAAGAAACCATCTTCAGGGCAAGACAAAAGCCGGAAAACTAGTGCTCGAGACATACGACATGCTGAAGAGAGGAAAGCTGCAGCTGGCAATACCAGTGGCGGGATGCGATACAAAGGAGCTGGAAGAACTACGCGCCAAGCTATCAAAAGTAAAGGAGACACTAGAGAAACTATTAGAGGAGCTTAAGTAGCTCTAAGGCTCCCTCCCTATATTTTACTTTGCCCGCATTATCATTCTGGTGGTGAGAAAATACATTGAGGAAACCAATGTATACAGCTATACACGCAATTTATCATAGGCCATCCTCTGGGTGCGAGTTCTTCGAATACGAAGAGACAGAAGGATATTACTTGGCAAAATGCAAGGTTCTAGGAAGATACCTTACAAAGGACGCGGCTATAAAATGCGAGAACTATTGGCGTACTTGTCCATATAGGAAAATAGGCCTCCAGATGATGGAGGTTGAGGAGACTACATCCTGAGCCTCCTGATCGAGACCCCTAGTTCTTTTGCTTTTTCGCGTATCTCGCCCGTTAGCTTGGGGCCAGCTCCATAGAGGACTAGTAATGGTTTGCCTCCTAGCTCTTTTGCAGCGGATGCAAGGTTATCCAATACCTCTACGGGAACATTGCTTGATTTCTCGTATACTTTTACAACGAGTTTCTCTCCCTTCTTAGACGCGATAAAGTTATACTTGGCTCCCGGATTAATGTCGATATTCTCGCTTATCTTGTATCCTGCAGTCCTATAGCTGGCAGCTACTTTTCCCACGGATCCATATTTAGATGCAAGTTTCTTTGCCTCGAATGCTTCTCGTGCTGTGACCATTTCTATCTACACCCTCTTGAGACTGGTGTCTGCCTCTATTTTATAAAGGTTATAAAATAACGATGGACGCCTCTTCACGGGTATATTACTGTACCGCTCTCTAACCTGTATACATGTGAAGCCTCCTCTAGAGCTCCTATAACAGCAGTATTTCCTGTATGCTCTACGTACTCAATTATTGCCTTTACCTTAGGACCCATGCTTCCCGGAGGAAAGAGTCCCTTCTCATAAAGTTCTTTGAGTTCGTCTTTGCTTATTTCTCTCAGCCATCTCTGCGTTGGTTTACCGTAGTCAATAGCTATGCCGGGAACGTCTGTTAATATAATGAATCTATCGGCATTGATTAGTCTGGCCAAGAGACTCGAGGCGAGATCCTTGTCTATAACGGCTTCCACAGGTGTTAGATCCTTGTCGACAGGGATTCCTCCCCCTCCCACGGCAACCGTTATAACGCCGTTTAACGCTAGGCTCCTGATAACGTTCTTCTCAACAATATCGACAGGTCGAGGGCTAGGTACAACTCTTCTCCATCCTCCTCGGGGATCAGGACGCATTATCCATCCTTTTTCTCTTGATAATCTCTCGGCTTCTTCGCGACTATAGTATGATCCTATGAATTTTGTTGGATTTGCGAATGCAGGATCATCCCTATCTACCACGACCCTAGTAACTATGCTAACTACATCTCTACTAACACCGAGCCTTGCTAAGTATTTGGAAAGAGAGTGTTGTAGTAGGTATCCTATCCATCCTTGTGTCATTGCGACCGCGATATCAAGAGACTGCCTTGGCTTCGAGGCGGGGAGGGATTCAAACGCTTCGAGCAGGTATCCGACTTGCGGACCATTTCCATGCGTAATCACTAGATTAATTCCTTCTCTAGCTATTTCAGCTAGCTGTTCAGCGGCTAAGGAGACGTTTCGCCATTGCTCTTCTGGGTGTCCGGAGTCTTTCTTTCTTAGGAGAGCGTTTCCGCCTAGAGCAATTACTACAAGCATCGCGTCTTACCCGCCAAACAGTTCCAGACGAAACAATATGAGTGTATTCTAGGTGTTCTGGAGGTACCTATGGGAAAGTGGGTTAGAAGTGAAGCTTGTTCTTTACACGGTCTAGGAATGTGTTTATCATGTCTGTTATTGTTGGTCCTTCGATTATCTTTATATCATACTTTACTTGGACTATTGGCTTGTTTACTTTTACTAGGCGCTCCAATTTTATCGGTGTACCCGCTACTATTACATCCGCTGGGACAGCGTTGAGCGTTTCTTCTAGATCTTTTATCTGTTGGGGACTATAACCTGTGCTGGGTACAACGTTCTTCATATGGGGGTATTCCTGGAACATTTTTGCGATTATACCCTTAGCGTAGGGTCGGGGATCTACTATCTCAGCACCATACTTTTGTGCAGCAACATAACCTGCCCCGTAGGGCGCACCCCCGTGTGTTACTGTTGGAGAGTCTTCTACTACAACTACTTTCTTTCCTTCTAGTAGCTCGGGTTTGTCTACTACTACTTCGCTTACAGCTAGGCTGATCTCAGCTCTTGGATTTACTCGCTTAACGTTCTTCTTTATTGTTTCTACCGCGTCTTTCTCTGCTTGATCGATCTTGTTGATTATGACTACGTCAGCGAGCCTTGTGTTGACCTCGCCGGGGAAGCTTCCGACTTCGTGGCCAGGCCTCATAGCGTCTGCTACTACTATCATGTAGTCGGGGACATAGAAGGGCCAGTCATTGTTTCCGCCGTCCCAGAGTATGATGTCTGCTTCGGATTCTGCTCGTCTAAGTATCTCTCCATAGTCTATTCCGGCATATACTATTAGGCCCATGTCTAGGTAGTGCTCGTATTCTTCTCGTTCTTCAATAGTGACATTGTATTTGTCTAGGTCTTCGTAGGTCTCGAACCTCTGCACCGCCATTTTAACCAGGTCTCCATACGCCATTGGGTGGCGGACTGGAACTACTTTCAACCCTCTCTTAGACAGATCTCTAACTACAGCTCTCGACACGCTACTCTTCCCTGCACCAGTTCTAACAGCTGTTACTGCTATCACAGGCTTAGCGCTCTCCAGCATCGTGTCTCTTGGTCCTAGAATCTTAAAGGTGGCTCCTGATGAGAGCGCTGCGCTGAGCTTGTTTCCGAGATCAGTGTAGAGGAGGTCGCTATATGCTAGTACTATCTCATCTACCCCTTCTCTGGAAGCTACTGTGACGAGGTCTTCTTCAGGGATTATCGGTATTCCAGAGGGATACAATTTACCCGCTAGCTCAGGCGGATAGCGACGTCCCTCTATGCCAGGGATCTGAGTAGCGGTAAATGCGACTACGCGGTAGTTAGGGTTGTCTCTATAGTAAACGTTAAAGTTGTGGAAGTCTCGTCCTCCAG
>JALWJI010000101.1 GCA_027081695.1 Acidilobaceae archaeon
CATCAAAGGCATTAAAGGGTACTATATTCCGCCCAATCCTCTCCTCTGCTGGCAATCTACTAGCATTTCTATATGCATTATCGTTTATTGGTACCGGCGTGATTACTGTTGAGAACATAGAGGTTTCTGGAATGCTCCTATCTGTATCTATCGATCTCGGAATAATAATGATTATTATGCTTGCCTTCTTTGCAGTACCTGCGGTCGCGATGCCTTTCATAACGTATTTCACAGATGAGATAGTTAAGGAAAAGTAACAAGCCACACAGGATCATTATTTATGTGAAAAAACGACCACGTATTTTTCTCCGATAGAATCGATACGTATGAAGCCATATCGTATGAACTGGAGTTTATCGTCTACCTTGTATTCTCTAATTGCAGGCTCGGCATATCCTTGCACCCGTATTAACTCGAGCTCTTTTGGCACAAGAACCTCTACACTAACGCTTTGAGCAACAGGAGTCCATTGTATTATTGAGAGTTTCATGTTTCTGGCGTATTCTAGGCTTTCGCCTGTGAAGACAGCTTTGTTTTCTTCAAGTTTGAAGTTTCCTAAACCTATGAGTCTGACCTCGTCGGCTTTATCTCTCTTATTAATATAGATTTTATCGCCTGGACATATCTTGATCGTCCTTGTTTTCTCGGGCCTGTTAGGATGATAGGGTATTTTTGCTTCCAGACACTTGTCTGCTTCTATTACTAGTTCTATTGGCTCGTCTATAAACATTATTCTATCCGCTCTGTCGTCTAGTATTTTTCTATTTACACTGGCTAGATTTGCCCAGCTGAGTTTCGCGTCACCAGGCTTTATTCCTACTTCTAATATTACGGTTCTTATCGCTTCGGGTGTAATGCCTCTTCTACGTAATCCGGCTATTGTCCCGAATCGAGGATCATCGTATCCTAGGAACTTATCGGGGTTCTCCTCCATGAGTCTTCGTATGTAGCTCTTACTCATTATGAATCCTTCAAGTTTTAATCGGCCGAAGTGTATGAATTCTGGAGGACGCCATCTCATACAGTTATAAATGTAGAGTTGTTTCTCGGTGTTCACTTGATGCTCTTTTCCTCTTAGGACATGTGTTATCCCCATTAGGTGATCGTCTACACTTACAGCAAAGTTGTATGTTGGCCATGCCGTGTATTTACTCCCAACTAGTGGATGTGGGTTCTTTACTGTGTCAATTATTCGCATGGCAACCCAATCTCGGACGCTTGGGTTAGGATGATCTAGTTTTGTTTTTATTCTTAGTACGGCTTCTCCTTCATTGTATTCGCCGTTCAACATTTTCTCGAAGTGCTCGAGCTGCCATTCAACTGGATTATTTCTTGTTTCGCATGCTTTACCGGCTCGGAGTAGTTCGCGGGATTTTTCTTTACATAGGTCTATATACGCACATCCCCTTCTTATGAGTTCTCTGGCTATATCATAGTAGATGCTCATTCTCTGGCTCTGAATATATTCCTCGTGCCATTTCACTCCAAGCCATTTCAAGTCTTCTTTGATTAGATCATAGGCTTCTCGCAGGGGCTTTTTTGTGCGTGGATCAGTGTCTTCGAATCTAAGAACCATCTTGCCGTCATACATCTTAGCGTATTCGTCGCTTAGTATTGCGGGTCTGGCGTTTCCAAGATGTATCACGAAGTCAGGATTGGGAGCAAACCTAGTCTTTACTTTTCCTTTTTCAGCGTTAGGTAGTGGTGGTAGCGTTTTTTCTTTTTCTTTTGTTTTTTCCTCTTCGACTAGTAAGTGGGGGTATCTTTCTTCTAGTATTCTTTTTTGCTCGTTGACTGGTAATTTATTCACTTCCTCGACAATGTCTTTTGCTAGTCTTGCTATGTCTCTCGCCCTGGGTTTTAACTCTGGTCGATCAGAGAGTATCATTGAAACAACACTGCCGGGCTTCGCCTGTCCTCCATGTTTTACAGCATTTTTCAGCGCATAGCCATATACGAGGTCTCTTAGCTCATCCATAGTTATGACTCCTCCACTAGATCACTAGCATCATTTGCCTGTTTATTTTTCCCTCTTTACAGAGAACTCTGCTAGTTCGCGTAAAGCTTCCTTCGCTTTCTCGTCCACTGCTGTAATATCATTGAGTATCCTTACAGCGTTTTCTGCTAGTTTAGTTGCAAGAGATTGGGCATACTCATATGCTCCTGTTCTCTTAATTATATCTGCCGCTTCTGCGTACTCTTCTTCGCTGAGCTTTTGTCTCTTCAGTATTTTTTCTAGAAGCTCTTTGTCTCTCCCGTCTGCGTGTTGATATGAATATAGGAGGAGAAGGGTTTTCTTGCTTCTTTTTAAATCATTGTATACGGGTTTTCCTGTCTTGGATGGGTCTCCATATATTCCTAGTATATCGTCTCTTATCTGGAACGCTATTCCTACGAATTTACCGTAGTCTCCTAGTTTTTCGACGAGGCTGGGTTCGTCGACGGCGGCTACTGCGCCTAGCTTGGCTGAAGCTTCTATCAGTGCTCCGGTTTTAAGATATATCATTTCTAGATAGTCGTTGTAGTCTACGTTTTGCTCTTTCTCGAATCTCATATCATATGCCTGTCCCTGCGAGACTTTTATCGTTGCCTCAGTAAGGATTTCCACTGCTCTTAGTATTCGTTCTTGTTGTAGACCATACTTCTTTGACATGAGTAGTGACTTATAGGCTAGGGCATAGTCGAGGTCACCTGCGAGAATCGCGAAAGGTACTCCCCATATCTTATGCGTGGTTGGTACTCCTCGTCGGAAGTCGTCGTCATCCATGATATCATCGTGTATAAGGGTGAAATTATGGAGGATTTCTACAGCTGATGCAAGTGGGAGAGCACGTGTCTCTGCCTGTTCTCCACCGAGCATCCTAGCAGTACTGAGGACTATCATTGGCCTGAATCTTTTTCCGCCAGCCTTAATCAGATGGAACGCGGCCCTGTAGAGGTTCTCGGGAGCCCCGACAGCGAGTTCACTATACATGAACCAATTTACGAGAGACTCATATTTTGACCTGTATTCTTCCAGTATTGTGAAGGCGCTCATCGTTCCACCAAGGGTCTAAGTCTATTGAACAGCAAATATTTCATAGGGTCGATTCCCAGACTTTTTAGTTCATCGCTTAGCCTGCCCCAAATACTAAGCCTTGCTCTCCAAAGATCTGAGGTTCTTCTCCCCCCCGTCATTAAAATTACTGATTTAATCTGGTAGAGAACATCGAGTAAGTACCTTTCCAGTGCTTCTTCTCCTCCTCTCAGCAGGATCCTTAGTGCGGGGAGTGCTAGGCCCGCGATATCTGCTCCTAAAGCGATGGCTTTAGCTGCATCGTATCCGTCTCTTATTCCACCGCTTCCTATTATCCAGGCTGTAGGAGCGGCTGTTCTCGTCTCTACTATAGATATAGCAGTCGGATTACCCCAGTAATCTGCTAGACGGCCGGGTGACCTGTAGTTTTCAGTGTTTGGTGCTCTTAGGGCCTCTACTTTTATCCAGCTTGTTCCTCCTAGGCCAGCTGTGTCGAAGCATTTTATTCCCATTCTGTAAAGTACACGGACTGTTCTATAAGATAATCCTGCTCCTGTTTCTTTCACTATCACTGGAACGGTAAGGTTCTCGGATATCTCTACTATTCTTGAGATCACATCCCTGTAGTATGGATCGCCTTCGTATTGGAATACTTCCTGGCCCACGTTTAGGTGTATTGCCAGAGCATCGGCGTCAATCATGTCGACAGCTTTCTGTGCTTCTTCTATACCATATTCTTTCAGGGAGAGTTGAGGGGCTCCTATATTGGCGACGATGAATGCTTCTGGTGCGACTTCCCTCATAATCCTGTATGTTTCGGCGAGGCTAGGATCTTTCAACGCTGGTCTTTGGCTACCTACTCCAATAGCAAGCCCAAGCTTTCCGGCGATACGAGCCAAGGATTCGTTTATCTTCTTTGTTTCAGGGTGTCCA
>JALWJI010000102.1 GCA_027081695.1 Acidilobaceae archaeon
GGGGACATATCCAGGCATAATAGGAGGTTACCTACACCCAGAGTATAGGCAAACTAACACATCAAGACAATAAACCGGTGAAACAAAATGCTAAGAGAAAACGGTAAAATCACAATAGAAATATTGGGAAGCGGCAGAGAAGTAGGAAGAGCAGCTATATCTATAAATCACAATGGTAGGAAACTACTCCTCGATTATGGAGTCAACTTTGACGAAAACGATAACCCAATATTCCCAGGACATATACGTCCTAGAGACATAGAGGCTCTAGTACTAACTCATAGCCACCTAGACCACATAGGCGCAGCCCCATCGCTATACGTATCAATATTCCCCAGGCTAATAGCAACCCCCGTTACACTCGACGTGTCAAAACTCCTACTGTACGATATGATAAAACTAAACGGGCCCTTCCTACCATATGACAATGCAACTGTCGACGATATGCTCGGACACGCAGAGTCCCATGGCTATGGCGAAACAATCACCGCTGGAGATTTCGATATAACCCTACTATACAATGGCCACATACCTGGAAGCGCCGCGGCCTATGTTAACATAGATTCACACACTATACTCTACACAAGTGACTTCAACACCGTTACAACCAAGCTAATGGAACCAGCAAGGCTCGAAGGATACAAGGTAAATACCCTAATAATCGAGAGCACCTACGGCTCCAGCAACCATCCGCCACGAGAAGAAACCGAAAAACTCTTCTATGACAGCGTAGAGGAAGTAGTCAGGAAAGGAGGCACAGTCCTGGTACCATCTTTCAGCGTTTCCAGAGGACAGGAGATAATGAGTATCCTTGCAGAAAGAGGATTCAGTTATCCAGTATGGATTGATGGAATGATAAGACAAATAACAGAGATATATCTAGCACATGGAGAATACCTGAGAGATCCCTCAACACTCTCAAAGGCAGCAAACCAGTTCAGAATGGTAAAAGGATGGCAAGACAGGCGGAGAGCCTATAAGAAACCAGGAGTGATTATAGCTAGTGCAGGCATGCTAAAAGGAGGACCAAGCCTCTACTACCTGAAGAAACTGGCAGGAGACCCCAAGAACGCCATCTTCCTAGTAAGCTATCAGGCCGAGGGCACGCCTGGTAGAAGAATAGTAGAGGAAGGAGTATACGGTGATGCAGACATACCCGTGAAGGCAAGAGTCCAATGGTTCGATTTCTCGAGCCACACCGACCAACACGGTATTATGCAAACGATCAAGGAATTAAGAGATCTAGAACGAATAATACTAGTCCATGGCGATCCACTGATACAAGAGGAGCTCGCTGAAAAGATAAAAGAAGATTACAATAGCGACATAGAGGTTCTAATACCCTCTAATGGAGACATTATAGCTATTAGCTAGACCTAGTCTTCTATCGGATTGAGATAGATAATTTATCTTCACTAGATATTCTCATAGTCTATTAAAAATTAATTTTCTAATATTAAAGAAAATCAGTTGGAATAAAGAGACTACTGTTTCTCTTCTACCTTGCCTTCATCAACGTATACTATTTTCTTACATTTAACTTTTCCTAGAACTTCGCTTAGTTTATCCTCTGTCGTCTTATAGGTGTAGAGATATCTTTTTGTTCTAGCTTTAACTTTCACAACGTTTCCCTTTTTGGACTTTTTCACTCTACATTCTACTGCTCTGGCTGTTACCTCTACGAACTTCTCTAAGTCCTTGATCTCTACCGGCATCCCTCTATCACCAGATCCACTAGTATTATGTATCTAGTTATTATATTCTATTGTGGAATTGTGACATCGTGGAGAACCAGGATAAAATATATGGGATGAGGCGACAAGGCATTGATCAAATCTAGGGGCTTGAGAGCACTTGTAGCAGGCTTCCCCGCTATGGCATATATGTATACGGTTGGTAGCGTTGGATTCTGGCTCCCATTATACTTGGAGTCGAGAGGATATGACTATCTTAACCTACAGCTTATAGCTACTTTCTATTTTGCTAGCCTAGCATTTGGAGGCCTTGTCGCCGGAATTGTTATTGATAAGGTTAAGAGACCGGATCTAGTAGCGTTTCTCGGCATGAGCGTTAACGGACTAGTTATTATCGGAATGTACTATTATTATGGCTTTAGAGAACTAGTTATACTCCGTTTAATTCAGGGATTAGCGTTATCAACAGCTATTCCAGTGGCGTTGGGCTCTCTCTCGCTTCTTTTCGGTGAAAGTCTCGGAGTAGGCTTAACGTCCCTGTTTATGGCGGCGGGCATGAGTTTTGGCAGCTTAACCGCAGGATACATCATATCCGAGCTAGGATACCTTCCCATGTTTATCGTTGCTGGTCTACTGAGCATAATTGCAGGCATTCTATCATTCTATATAGAGGTACCGTTAGAGGCCTCTAGGATCAAACCCTCGATACTCAAACATCTAAAGAAGCTCCCATGGACAGTTATTATAGTCCTAGTTGGAATCTTCCTACGCCAGACTTTTTCAACCGGAATATACGCTATACTAGCTGTCCTGTTCAATAAAATACTTGGCCTTACACTCCTGGCAACCGCTATAGCATTAGCAGTTAATCCCCTGGTACAAGGCCTAATCAGTCTTCCGATCTCGAGAACCTTGCAGAGGTATGCCAGGATACTATATCCTATCGGCATACTATTGACAAGCCTCGTCTTTATAATACTATATTATGCTGAAAGCGCTCTCAGCGTTATAATTGCAATGATTATGCAAGGTATAGCGTTCGGTATAGTCAACATTTCTGGCAACTATCTAATAATAAGCAATGTCAGCTCAGAGATAAGATATACCTCTAGTAGTCTCTTCAACCTATTCTTCAATCTTGGATGGATCATTGGAACATTTATCGCAGGCATCTATATGAAAACTCATGATCCCGTAGGATGGCTTGTAATAGCATCGGTAGGTGTGGCTCTGACATCGATTATCATTATGATAGCATTATACGCTAGAAGGTAGAGAATAGGAGCTGAGACTATTTCAAGATAATACTCGTTTAAGGATAGACTTCGAGAGATCCTCTCCGCAGACATAATTTATTTGGCCTTGATATACGCCCTTGACTTTGGCGTTCCTACGCCTTAAATCACCTACTATGGATGCGATCGGATGTTTACCTAATGACCATGCACAGAACCTGTACCCAGAGGGGATCTTCGATGCTGTGATAGCTTTCTTGACTGATGATCCTAGAAGAATGCGACTTGTTAGTAGGAGAGCCGAATAATTTCTGGGAAGATCGGATTCCACTAGCTTAACGCTATCATACTCCTTTCTCCTCGACTTAAGTACTTCATTCACTATCTCGGACGCTAATACTTCATAACTCGAAACTAGAGGATCCTTCATCAGGGCCATGCATATATCGTAACCTGATTCGACTAGGCTCCTAGGGACATCCTTGAAGGTTGCAGGATTCTGACTCACAGTTATACCCCACAACTTGTTCGAGCACTCTAACGGTATACTCTTGTCAAGAATATGGTGTAGCCCCGCCTTCACCATCATATTCTGATATACCCTTGAACTAATAGCACCTTGACCCATCATCGCCATGACACTCGCCGCGACCTCCAAATAGTATTCGCTCCTTGTAATCATATGAACGAGAAATGACACTGTCGGCCAGTTGCCTCTGGGATCTCCTCTGGGACTCGGATTAAAGTACAGGACGTTTTTCATGCGAGGCTGTATGTAGTTCCACGAATTATCTATTACTACTACTTCTCCATGGATGTTAGCTGCAAGGAGATCTATCTCTGGACCCTGCCATCCTGGCCCTAGTAAAACAACAGAATCATATTGTCGGCTTATCTCAGCTATCTCTCCTATAAATGATACACCTGGCTTGAAGTCTTCATGTGCTAGATATCCTAGCCTTCCGGGACCTGTATTCATC
>JALWJI010000103.1 GCA_027081695.1 Acidilobaceae archaeon
GTTTTGGGTTACGGAGGGCTTCGTGGTTACGGCATCCTATAAGGTTTCCATAGACGTGTTTTCCATAGACCTTATAGGATTCCAGACTCCTCTGTTCTAATCTGAAGCTCATAGTGTTCACCCCCCCTTTTATACCCCGCAACTGTAAGTATTGTATTGGATTTAGTTAAAAGTTTGACCCCCTGGGTGCACGGGTTTGGAAACGATAGGTGTTGGCGCGGTTACGGGGCTCTACGGGGTCTCTAAGATAAGTAATGCTATCCTGATAGACTCAGTCGAGGTATTTAACAATATCAAGAGGGGAATCGAGAAGATCATTAGTGAAAGAGAGGGAATTACCGGGTTCAGGGCAATAGCGGGCAGACAATCAGACGTCGATCTCATCGTCGTACAGATACCTCCCTATCCTCAAGCAGTAGCTGAAGCAGTATCCGAACTCTACATGTTTGGCGTAAGGAACGTGATTATGATCAGTAGAGGATACAGGCTCTCGAAGAAGGTTCCTATATCATCTGTCCTCGTGGCTAACGGGGCAATCGGTCGAGACACGCTGAGCAAGAGGATCTCGGGTGAAGGGCTTCCACTGCTCGCTTCTCAAAGAATGGCTTCAGGGTTCAAGAATCTAGTAGAGATAAGGTTCTCTGATTTCAAATGGATATACGGTTTCACGGTATCAGTTCCAAGTCCTCGAATACGGTGGATAGCTGGCGAGTTAAAGGATCTTCTAGGAAAGCGAGGAGTTTATGCTGTTGACTCGATGACCGCTACATTGTATGCTCTTCAATACGAGTTTCAGAAGCTTGAGGCACTCTCCCTTCTCACATTGTCGAGAGCATATACTCATCCTGTTACAAGCATCATGCCTTCCTTCGACGAACTTGCAAGTCTCAGGGAGAAAGAAGTAAGATTAGAGTCGGTTCTTTATATGGCCGCTGTAGAACTGTTCAAACAGTTAGAGAGGAGGTCGCTATAGGTATGAGTAATGCTACTTTACGCCGTCTACCTCGAGATATAATCGATGATATAATGGTAGAACTCGACCTGCTAGAATCACAGCTTGCCTTGGCTAGTAAAGACTTCAAGCATAAAGGTCAAATACTAAATATAGTATTGTACATAGAGAATATCCGTACTTTGCTTATAGAGCTTAAGCAGGTGACGGAGCAGGAAGAAAAACCCTCTATATGATAAACTTATAAGGATATTATTGTCTGAAGTCTATTCTTCTACTTTTTCCACGTAGAGTACTGGGCCTTCCTTTCGTAGAACCTTTACTTTACTTCCACGAGGCACGAATTCGTTAGAGATAGCCTTCCAGTATTCGCCTTCTACTATTATGAATCCTGGTTTTCCAGGCTCCAAATCGTCGACTGCTTCGCCTATTTTTCCGGTGATGCTCCATACAATTGGTTGCCTCTTTCGTACTTCTAGGACCTTATATACGACATAGACTGTGAATACTCCCATTATAGCTCCTGTAATGTAGAGTGATGCGAGAAGCGTATTAGCATATCCTTGTGGAACTGCGAATCCTGCTCCTGCAGGCAGTAAGGCTATTCCGATGACGAGCATAACTATTCCGACTCCTCCTAGAACTCCGAAGCCCGGAGTATGCATTTCGATTACGACGAGTAATGCTCCTAGAGCTAGGAGCAGGATTGTTACCATGTTGATGTTGTAGCCTGTTCCCGCCATTCCTAGGATGAGGAGTAAGGCTCCTATCGTAGCGTATGCAAGATGACCCGATACTATACTGAATAATAGTATGAGCATTCCTAGGCTAAGGAGTATTCCAGACAATATAGGGTCCGATAGTGCATGGATAATTACGACTCTCGGTGGAGGAGGTATTTCTTCTACGGTGATAGATCCTTCTCCGTTAATAAACGCATATGTATAACCTGAAGGTAAAGCGACAACGAGATTATTTAGTTTATTAATTAAATCAGTCGTGTCTGAGGCGACAATTTCGATAACTCCCTTGTCAAGAGCCTCGTACGCCCCGTAGTTATCATTATAGAGGACGAATCGTACGAGTGCAGTGGAGTTGCGTCCCTTCGTAGCCGCGTGTTCACATAGTAGCTTGATTAATGGATTGATTATCTTGGAATCGTTTATAGGCTGATAAC
The DNA here is from genome assembly GCA_027081695.1 of Acidilobaceae archaeon. Classification (GTDB taxonomy): domain Archaea; phylum Thermoproteota; class Thermoprotei_A; order Sulfolobales; family Acidilobaceae; genus S143-63. The sequence goes on from JALWJI010000103.1 coordinate 2,130, forward strand.
TACCCGTTTGTGGATCATATGCTATTGGCTGCATTGATCCTATGATTGTCCCTGGCTGCATAGCGGCGATATGCGTGGACATTAGTATTAGGGTCCCGGCGCTTTCTGCCCATTTGTCCACAACGTAGCCTATGACTGGTATTTTTGCGTCGTCGATTATAGTTACGATATTTGTTGCCGGATCCAGGTATCCTCCTGGAGTATTTAGGAGGATTATTAGAGCGGCGTTGTTTTCTTCTGCAATCTGGATAGCGTATTTGACATATTCTTCCGTTGACGTATCTATGATGCCAGTTATCTCTATATAATAGTATTTTCCAGAGATAACTCTATCATATGTTGTGTTCGACGTTGTGCCTATTATTCCATACATTTTTTCTACTGAACCACAGTATTTTGCGCCTAGAGTATCGTTTGCCGTGGTAGTGTTTGTTTGTGAATATGAAATTATTGAGGATACAAGTATTATTGATAGTACTAGAATCATAATAGGAATCGTTTTTTTATGGTTCGTTGGTTTTATCCTCATATATTTCGTACCTCACCATATAGTCTATGTAATGGTTGTGGTAATGGTTAACCGTTGTTTGGTACTTGTTTGTTGGCGACCGCCTTTGAGAGTGCTACTATGTCGCCGGTACTGGGCGTATAGGCATGTGGAGCCACTACGATGAGGTTCTTCTCCTTTGCTATCTCTACGAGTGTCTGGAGTTCTCTTAGCCTCATAGCAGATGGATACTTTTCGTAGAATGATGCTGCCTCAGCCATAATCTTTGCAGCCTGCCGCTCTCCCTCGGCTTCGATTATTCTTGCCCTCCTCCATCTCTCTGCCTCGGCTTGTTTAGCCATAGCTCGTAGCATTGATTCGGGTAGCTTTACTTCCTTGATTGTTACGGCTGTAACCTTTATCCCCCAGGGGTCTGTGAGCGTGTCGAGTATTTCTTGTAAGCGTTTGTTTATCTCTTCTCTGTTTGTGAGCAGGTCGTCTAGTTCTACTTGTCCTATTATGTCCCTGAGAGTGGTTTGGGCGAGCATTATTACTCCGTAATGGTAGTTTTCTATCTTGGTTACGGCTTTTTCCGGATCGAATACCTTATAGTATACTACGGCGTCGACTCCTACTGTGACGTTGTCTTTTGTAATAGTTCTTTGTTCTGGGACATCTGCAGTGACTATTCTGAGGTCTATTCGGACAAAGTTGTCTATAAAGGGGATAATGAAGAAGAGTCCTGGGCCCTTGGCCCCTAGGAGTCTTCCAAGTCGAAATATGACTGCCCTCTCATATTCCTTGACGACCTTTATACTCATTGAGAGAAGGGTTCCAACAATGAACAAGGCAATGAGGGCTTCGATGAGTAGAGTATCCTCCGGCACAACCTACACCTCTGAACCGTATTATATGTTTAAAAGAGGGATCTTATTAATAGTGGTTTCTCGCAGAGGACTATTTGAAATCTGGCTGGGTAATTGGCATTAAGTAATTGGGGGCACGGGCGTGTTCTAGAGATGGTTAACAAGAGGAGCGCTACACGGGTAGAGAATGAGTTGGCTAACATGTTGTGGGAGAGGGGGTTCGCCGTTGTAAGAGGCCCCTCGAGTGGATCAGCGACGAAGAAACGTTTTCAGCCCGATCTCCTAGCGGTTAAAGACGGGAGGATACTCGTAATAGAGGTTAAGCAGGGAAGGGAGTCAAGGCCCCTCTATATTCCTCCGGGCCAAGTGAAGGGCCTCCTCGAACTGGAGAAGAGGAGCGGTGGCCTCGCCGTCGTGG
>JALWJI010000104.1:0-355 GCA_027081695.1 Acidilobaceae archaeon
GTTTTAAAGGTTTAGTTGAATGTCTTTACTAGAGAATGCTATTATAGCTTTGATTATTAAGATTCTTATTTTGATATTGTTTACTAATGGTTAATGGTTGAACGGTGATATATGGAGTTGCCAGTGAACATTCCGCTAGATAAGATATGTGTTAAGACAGGAGTGCTATGTCCCAGATGTCAGCGTATAATGGATAGTGGTAGATATGACGAGATAGATCTAGAAGTAATGCGTGCTCTGATAAGTATAGAGCAGCGAGTCGAGGGCTCCGAACTAGAATATGTAAAGTCGTATCTTTTTGGAAATAAGCTCGTAGTTCTTGTTAAAACATATCGAGGCGAGCTTCCAAAAGACC
>JALWJI010000104.1:365-3895 GCA_027081695.1 Acidilobaceae archaeon
ATACAAGATTATAGATATGAAGAGAGTTTATCTGCCTGACGGATCAGAAACCGTGATTATAATAGTGCCTCTAGATGCGGCGCCTAAACTCTCTGGGGAAATAGCGGATCTTGTCAAGAAATATCTTGAGAGAAAACTCTCAGCCGAGATATTATTTGATTTCGTAGAGAAGAGCCCGACGGAAGAAAAAAGACAGAGCTTAGGACTAAAGAAGCCTGATCTAAAGAGGATACTGGGCGATCTCTAACCAAACCAGGAATCGAGACTTGTCTGCTTTCCTCGCAGATGCTCTCTGTATGCCTTATATAATCGCTCATACGCCTTTGATACTCTATCAGGATTGAAATCATGTTCTTCTACTAGTATCTTTACTATTTGATCCTTGTCTGGCTTTTTCCACTCTAGCTTATAGTTGTCTGTTACCTGCGGTTTCAGGAATATCTCATATACTTCCAAGAGATCTATCTCCTTGTACAAATGCTGAACAGCCTTTAATGCTTTTACAGGGTCCCCAATACTTCTAACGTGCTTAAGAGCGGTCTTTGGCCCATATCCCGGTATTCCGCCGGGATTATAGTCCGTGCCTAATAATATACCTATTACTATTAGTTGTTCCCTGGTAATGTTTAGTGTTCTCAGTAATTCTTCTAACTCGATGATCTCTGGCTTAACAACCACATACACGTTTTTTCCAGGAAGTTTTCTTCTCCCCGTTATGGCTAGATTCCTGACAAGCCTCTTCGCCCCAAATAAAAGACTATCATAGTCTTGGCTTCCCGCCGCATACACGTCTCCTCTAGATGACATATACGCTGCTTGGGCTTCTCCCTCTGCAGGCGCTTGAACCCAGGGGATACCCATGGCGTCGAGAAGCCGTTTTGACTCCTCAACCATATCTTTGGTTAGATGCGCGGCTTGTACAGCATACTTCCTTGCTTCTTCTATTCTTCCTTTCCTTACTGCCTCAGCGTATTTCTTCTCCGCGGTTTCCTTCCTCTTCATTCTTTCCTGGATCTCCCTTCTCTTCAGCTCTGGTGGCTTTCCATCAAACACGTAGACTGGCTTGATCCCCTCCTCTACAATATTAATAGTCCTATAGAAGAGTCCGCTAAGATGACTAGTGATCCTTCCCTGTCTATCCATGAGGGGTGTACCGTCAGGTTGCCTTATAGCGGTTAGAAATTGGTACAACATGTTGTAGGCATCGAGCGCTATGATTTTGCCCCTTAGCGCCTTCAGTTCTATTTCTTTTCTTACCCTGTCTGGTATGAGTTCCCTGAGATTTACTCCCATGAACCATCCCCGATATAGAATCCTCTTATCTATGTGTTTCTTTTGACAAGTTTTATTCTGAACTCGTTTCTTGGACCCGATGCCTCGACGGATATCTTGCCTATGGTCTCCAATGTGATAAGTATCTTTACTAGTTCCCTGCGTGAGAGCGATATTCCTTGCTTAGATAAGTCCTCTATTAAATAGACCTCCTCTACCGGGACTTCTCCATTCTTGCTTAGTTTCTCTATCGACTCGCATACAGCGTTTACGATATGCTTGTCCACCCAGATAGGCTCCACCATACTCGCTCAGCCCCTCTAGATCCTATCAGTACGTCTAGGAATACTCTTTAGCCGTCTAGAACTCCATTGATCAAAGAAGTATATGGCTAGTTAAAGTATTATTTCTTTATGAGTATCTTGGACCTGGAAAAGAATGAGAGGACTAGAACATGATTGTTGGTTGCATCTTTCTTCTCTCTACTTTCATTTGTCTGTAGGTTTCTAGCCATCTCTTGTAGTAGTTCAGCATCTCGTCCGTTACACTGGGCTTTACTTTTCTTAGTGCCTCTTGGAAGTGGTACATCTTTACCTCTTTAACTTCTAGGTCTTCTCGTAGCGCTAGCATTGCCGCTTCTCTTACGAGTGCCGCGAGATCTGCGCCTGTATATCCCTCTGTAAGCCTGGCTATTTCTGAGAGATCAACATCGTCTGAAAGAGGCATCTCCCTCGTATGAATTCTTAGGATCTCGAGTCTACCTTCATAGTCTGGCGGTGGAACGTAGATTAGTTTCTCGAGTCTACCTGGTCTCAGTAGTGCTGGGTCTACCATGTCTGGCCTGTTGGTTGCTGCAATAACTACAACGTTTGACATTTCTGTGATCTGGTCTATCTCTGTGAGTAGCTGGCTAAGTATCCTCTCGCCGACCTTGCTGCCTATGTCTGCACCCCTAGTTAGGGCTATCGCGTCTATTTCATCGAAGAAGACTATTGTCGGAGCATATTGTCTTGCTTTCCTAAAGATTTCACGTATTGCTTTTTCGCTTTCTCCTACCCATTTGCTTAGTATTTCTGGTCCTCTGACAGCGATAAAGTTAGCACCACTCTCGGTAGCAGCAGCTTTAGCTAACAAAGTCTTACCGGTACCAGGAGGACCGAATAAGAGTATGCCTCTGGGGGGCTTTACTCCGAGTCTTGCGAATACGTGTGGGTGCTTAAGTGGCCACTCTACGGCTTCCCTTATTTCCTGCTTTATCTGGTCTAGCCCTCCTACATCGCTCCATCTTACTTCTGGTATTTCGACTTGGATCTCTCTAAGTCCGCTAGGTGTTATCTCTTTGTATGCTTGGAGGAAGTCCTCCATCTTTACTACCATCTTCTCGAGGATCTCTACGGGTATCTTCTCTTGTTCTATGTCTATTAGGGGTAGGTATCTTCTAAGCGCATGCATAGCTGCTTCTTTGACAAGCGCGGCTAGGTCTGCGCCTGTATATCCTTTTGTCATCTCAGCGATTTTCTCGAGATCGACATCGTCTGCCAAGGGCATGTGTCTTGTGTGGATTTGGAGTATCTCGAGCCTGCCTTGCTTGTCTGGTAATGTTACTTCGATTTCTCTGTCGAATCTTCCGGGTCTTCTGAGCGCCGGGTCTATAGCGTTAGGTCTGTTAGTTGCTGCTATAACTATTACTTGTCCTCTGGACTCTAGGCCGTCTAGAAGAGCCAGTAGTTGTGCTACTACTCTCCTTTCCACTTCGCCTACTACTTCGTCTCTCTTTGGGGCTATCGCGTCTATTTCATCGATAAATATTATGCTTGGAGCATTTTGTTCGGCTTCTTTGAATATTTCTCTTAGTCTTTGCTCGCTTTCGCCATAGAACTTGCTCATTATCTCTGGACCATTTATCGCTATGAAGTTGGCATCGCTCTCGTTTGCTACTGCTTTTGCAAGCAGGGTCTTACCGGTTCCCGGAGGACCGTAGAGTAGAACTCCCTTCGGAGGCTCGATCCCTAGCCTAGCGAATAGTTCTGGGTGTCTAAGCGGGAGCTCTATGAGTTCTCTGACTTTTACTATTACATCTCTTAGCCCGCCGATGTCTTCATATGTTACTTTTGGGACATTGATCATAGCGACTGGCTTCTCGAGGATCTCTATTATAGTGTTCTCCGTTATTATCACGGGGCCCCTTGGCTTTGTTAGAACTGCTGTTAGATGAATTTCCTGGCTAAGAACCGGTACTATTAGGATGTCTCCTTCGA
>JALWJI010000105.1 GCA_027081695.1 Acidilobaceae archaeon
CAAGAGTCCTAGGCCTAGGAAAGATCGGGCCCGAGGGAGCATATCCTGTAATGGAAGGAAAGTCACTCATATTCAAGTATCTTGGAGGAGTAGACGCCGTCCCCCTAGTACACAGGGCGAGAGACCCAGAGAAATTCCTAGAGCTCCTGGAGCTTATAGAGCCCACTTTTGGAGGCATTAACCTGGAAGACATCGAAAGCCCAAAGTGCTTCTATATATTAGAAGAAGCAAGAAAAAGGCTGAAAATACCTGTATGGCACGATGACCAGCAAGGAACAGCAGCAGTGACACTGGCCGGATTGATAAACGCCTTCATCTATGTAGGGAAAGACATGAGGAAGAGCAGGATAGTAATATTCGGAGCAGGAGCCGCAAACCTTGCACTATACAGACTCCTCAAAGCCTATGGAGTCCCACCGGAAAACATGGTAGTTCTAGACAGCAAGGGTGTCCTGCACCCTGACAGATTCGATATAGATAAGCTCATGCTCAGCCATCCATGGAAGTATCAAGTAGCGGTCGAAACGAAGGGAGGAGGACTCCCACCAGGCGCACCTATTGAGAAAGCGATGGAAGGGGCCGACGCCCTAGTCGCCGCTAGTAGACCAGGACCAGGCGTAATAAAGAAAGAATGGGTCTCCAAGATGGCTAAAGATGCTATCGTGTTCGCAGAAGCTAATCCTGTTCCAGAGATCTGGCCCTGGGAGGCCAAGGAGGCGGGAGCGAAAATAGTAGCGACCGGTAGAAGCGATTTCCCTAACCAAGTGAACAACAGTCTAGTATTCCCAGGAGTCTTCAGAGGCGTGCTAGATGTAAGAGCAACCACGGTAACAGATACTATGGCAATCGCAGCCGCAGAGGAACTAGCCAAGTATGCTAGAGAAAAAGGTCTCCGCGAAGACTATATTATACCTACAATGGAGGAATGGGATGTCTATCCTAGAGTCGCCGCTGCCGTAGCAGTGAAGGCAGTAGAGGAAGGCAAAGCAAGAAGAACCACTACGTTCAAAGAGGAATACGAGAGAGCAAAAGAAATCATTGGACTTACAAGGAAAAAGTACCAGTTAATGTGGGACTCTGAATTGATTCCTAGGCCTCCTTATGATTATGAGCCGTAGGAGGTGTGTAGGTAATGTATGAGCCAGGAATAGTCATAAGAAAGGTAGAGGAGAGAGACGTAGACCAGCTCGCCGGACTCATCTTCAGGTTCTATCTATTCAACGAGGAATTCGACCCGGCATGGAGCATGGTCGAAAATGCACGTGAGAGAGCAAGAGAAATTGCTGAATCGTATGCTAACGGCCAGGGATATACGCTGATTGCCCAGTTTGAAGATAGAATAGTAGGATTCATACATGCAGAGATCACTGAAAAACCCATGCTAGAATCTGGACGAATAGGAGTCATAAAGGAACTATACGTCATACCCCAGTTCAGGGGCCAGGGTATAGCAACAAAACTAGTTGACGAACTACAAGACATGCTTAAGGATCATAACGTCTACTACATCGCAGCGGAATTCCCATCAGCCAACGTTGTGGCCGAAGGATTCTACAGGTCTCGTAAATTCAGGCCTTACACGAGCCTATATCTAAGAGAGGTGTAAAGATATGTCCTCGAGAATAATTGTAAGAGAAGCAAGAGAAGACGAAAAAGAACAAGTAGCCAATCTAATAGCCAGACTTAAGATGCTAAACGAAGAACTAGACCCACACTACAAAGTAGTCGACGACCTCGAGACCGTCGTAAGAGAATACGTTGACAAGATATTCAGTGATGAAAAGACACGCGTGATAGTGGCAGTAGACGAGTCTACAAGAGAAATAGCAGGGCTCATAGTATACACGTTGATGGACAGGATCTTCTACAAGCCCAGGATAAAAGCCGTTATAACTGAATTCTATGTTCTTCCAAGATACAGGAGAAAGAGAGTGGGAAGCCTATTACTAGACAAGACAGTTGAGAAGGCTTCAAGCGACGGAGCAGGGCTCATAACAGTGATATATCCTGCAGGCAACGTTATCGCAGAGAAGTTCTACAAAGGTAAACGCTTCATACCATTACAAATAGAAATGTATAAGCCTCTCTAACCAATCAAACCACTCTATTTTTCCCTGCATGAAACCTATCGACTTAGATAAGGTTTAAAGATACGAGTATATTCTTGAATACAGTTTTTCATAATAGTTCTCCCACCACTTGAACCTCGCTATTATTGCTGGATAAGGACAATGCTCTAGAGTAACAATATCTCCGGGTAACAAATCAAGCGATATCTGGCCATCTAGAACTAAATGGAGCGAGTTGCTACTCTGCGAGATATCTACTTCGATCCTGGAATCAAATCTTATAACCAAGGGTCTTAGGTGTAGCTGGACAGGATTAAGCGGCGTGATAATTATCACGTCCAAGCCAGGATCAATTATAGGCCCGCCAGCGCTCAAACTGTATGCTGTGGAGCCTGCAGTGGTCGATACAATTACGCCGTCTCCGTCCAGGTTCATTGCACGCTCTCCATTAATGTTTATGCTGAGAGACACCAATTTCGCCATCTTCGTGATAAACACTGCGTCATTGAGAACACAGTATTCCTGTCTATCAGGAGCCTTTACCTTTAGCCTTGAGTATCTTGTTAGACGATAATTGTCCCGTATAAAATCGACGACTCTCTCCTCGACCTCATAAGGTTCTACGTCTAGGAGGAATCCACGTTTCCCAGCCCTAACAGTCATTATGATTGTGCCTGGGTCGCCTAGAAACATTATGGTTCTTAGAAGTGTCCCGTCTCCACCGATAACAATGATTTTTTTAGGAGGATTATCTAGGGTAAAAGTTCCATAATCAGATAACGTGGGATAACTACGGGCGCTTCCCTCCTCTATCAGCGGCATAATACTATTCTCCAGCAGAGTCTTAATGACTCTACGGGCAATACTCAATGCTATGCTACTATCAGGTTTAATGACAATGCCTATTCTCTCCATTATAAAGGACCCCAATTATAACGATAATCTTCTAGGAGAATATTAAGTTCGTGAATTCCCAAAACAAATACCTTGGATACGCTTATAGAAGGGAAGAGAATAATGATGCCCCGAGAAGAAACCTATTGTATTGCAGTGCCAAAAAGACGGGCTAGTGAATCTATAAAGATTCTTTCAGCAAGCTCACTCTTATCCAAGTACTATAAGATAGCCTCTAACGAAGATATGGTCTATATACCAGTCATAAGCACCGACGAGGCACTCAAAATCCTTTTATCCAAGGGAATAAATGCCGAACCATGTTTTGTGGAGTTCGAACGAAAAGAACAACGCATGAAGAGACTCACTACTCTGATTAAATCCTACAGTGTCCTAGGAGACATCGCTGTCTTCAGCTATACTCATAAAATACCAGTTGAAGAATACAAGCGTGCAGCTATGGAGCTCTTATCTAACAACAAGAATATACGCGCAGTCTATCTCAAAAAGGAAACAAGCGGAGAATATAGAACACCTATCCTTATCCACTTAGCGGGCGAGAAGAAGACTGTAACTCGTGTGAAGGAGTATGGCCTTTTATTCGAGCTAGACGTTGAGAAGGTATATTATAATCAGAGGCTCTCAGGTGAGAGAAGAAGGGTAGCAGAACAGGTCAAACCAGGCGAAAAGATACTTGACATGTTCGCCGGCATAGGAGTATTTCCGCTACACATAGCATCAATAACCTCGGCACTGATAGTAGCCAATGATATTAACCCCTATGCTGTTAACTACATGATAAAAAACATAGAATTAAACAAGAAACGATTATTGGGCACCGTTATACCCATGAAAGCTGATGCTATGATACTCGATAAGATATTGCGGGAGGGATTCGATAGAATAATAATGAATAATC
>JALWJI010000106.1 GCA_027081695.1 Acidilobaceae archaeon
AGTGTAGAGAATACTGTTTTTTCCAACACTTTTTTGACAGTGTTTTTGTCTACACCATAGGCCTCGGCCAAGTTTAGGCTCTCAGCTAGTGCATTTACAGTATTAATGAGGAGCAGATTAAATGATAGTTTTAGTGCTTGAGCTGTTCTAGGATCACTTCCTAGATATATTATAGATCCTAGTTTCTCGAGTATACTGTGAGCGGATCCTACACAATGTTGCGCGCCTGCTACGAGCAATATGGCTTCGCCTCTCAGGACTGTTTTAGGTCCGCCAATTATCGGGGATTCAATATAGCAACCGCCATTGTTTTCAAGATATTCTTTTACATTAGATACTGTAAAGGGTTGATGCGTCCCAGTGTTCACAACTACTAGTCCGTCTATTCTCCTAAATGTGCTTATCACGCTATAGAGAGCGAGATCGTCGGAGAGTGCTAGGAATACAGTGTTTGCTCTTTGAATAGCGTCGATAGGAGTAGATGCTACTTCAGCGTTTATTTCTAATGCAAGATTTTCAGCACGGTGCTTAGTCCTATTCCATAATATTATCTTGTATCCGTGATCCGCCAGTCTCCGGGCAATTGCAGACCCCATTCTACCAGTACCGAGCACGGATACTGTCGGGAGAGGAAGCTTGCTTGTCACGCTTTTCGCACCTTATAAACTTGTATTTCGACGATCACTATATATCCTCCAGTGACGATACAATGGTGTTAATGGATGGCTGACAAAACAATGGCAAGGATATGTCCGAAATGCGGAAGAAGCAGCGACGAGATAGAATTTATCGGTAGCCTCTGTAAAGATTGCTATGTCGAGACAGTAGGGATAGCACGTATACCAGAAGAAATCAGCTTTACATACTGTAAATACTGTGGAAGATACAAGTATCAAGGAGGATGGAACGAGCCCTCGGATACAATAGAAGACACTTTAATCGATTATCTCGTACTCGTCTTATCACGTAAAGCAAAGCCTTCAAGAGAAATCAACGAAGTATGGATAAACTCGGTGAATCTCGACAGGCCGTTTATGGGGCCAGGCCTATACAAGGCACTAGTGAAGATAGGTGGACGACATAACGAGATAACAGTCGCAGAGGAGCGAGTGATAACAGTTCGAGTTAACATGGCGGTATGCCCCCTATGTACAAATAAGTTAACAAAAAGAGGCTATGAGGCGATAGTTCAGATTCGTGGTTCAAGCGGGAAATTAAGCGAAGATTTGAAAAAAAGAATAGACGACTTCCTCGAAGAAGAACTCGCAGGTGTCCTAAGAGAATCAATAATAGATTTTGAAGAGAAAAAGGAGGGCTTCGATCTCCTCATAAATGACTCGAGTGCGGCTCGAATGATAGCATCTAAAATAAAGTCTGCTTTCATGGGTAAAACTATAGAAACATACAAGTTGATAGGCAGGAAACCTGATGGTTCAAGGAAGGGAAGATTAACTATCTCAGTGCGGCTCCCAGATATATCTCCCGGTAATATTCTAAAGATAGGGGATAGGTTATACTTGTTCCTAGAAGTCTCGCGGGGAGGCAATCCCATCCTAGTCGACTTACAGACTGGAACAGAGATCACTGCAAATCCAGAATTCCTATGGAAAAAGGGTTTCACACACTACGAATCAGGCATGGAATACAAAAAGCTTATGTTAATAAGTAGGGGCAATTCAATAACGTTTCTAGACGCATCGACAGGATATAGCCAGGTACTAGATTTTCCTCGCGATAGAGTCCATGTCTATGTAGAGGACTTCGAGCCTGGAAGAGTCTTTAAAGTTCTAATAGTACGAGGACGCGCTTATGTACTGGGTTACGAGGATAATGAATAAACTGTAGGTGAAACATGATGGCGAGAAAGAAAAGGTATAGGCCCGAGAGGAAGAAGGAGATGCCTCTTCCCAACGAGGAAGAGGGCACGATTCTATGCGTTGTCCAACGTAATTTGGGCGGGGGATTCCTCGAGGTTCTCTGCACTGATGGAGAAGTCTACAAGGCATGGATACCTGGCAAGATGAGGAGAAGAGTATGGATGAGGGAAGGCGACGTAATATTGTTCCTGCCATGGGGAACGTCGGATATGAAAGGCGAAGTAGTATATCGCTATTGGAGAGATGAAGTCAAAAAGCTAATAGAGATGGGCTATATCACGGAAGAGTTCTTAGAGGAGGTAATAGAGTAACGTGGTAAAGGCGAGAAGACTAAAAAGGAGAAGAGAAGAAGAACGTAGGAGAAAAGATAGAGATCTAATCAAAACAGTCGAGGAGGTATTTGATTCTTTCACATTATCTCACGTTTTCCGCCTAGAGAAGAAGGGCATAATATGGGAGTTAAAGGGAGTAGTAAGCTCGGGGAAAGAAGCTAGAGTATACTGGGGAAAGGACAAACGTGGAAACGACATAGCTGTTAAGATATATCTCTCGGCCACAGCAGAGTTCAGGAAAAGCATCAAAAAATACATAATAGGTGATCCTAGATTCGAGAATATTCCAAGAGGGAATTTTCGAAAACTTATCTATGAATGGACCAGGAAGGAATATAGGAATCTAAAGAAGATGAAGAAGTCAGGAGTCAGAGTACCCGAGCCCTACGCTTTTTCTGGAAATGTCCTAGTAATGGAGTTTCTGGGCGAATCCGGATACAGGGCCCCGCTCATTGTAGAGGTAATAGAAGAATTATCAATGGAAGAGATTCAAGCATACTTCGACGATATTATTGAAAACTATAAGAGAATGTTATGTAAAGCAGGGTTAATCCATGCTGATCTAAGCGAATACAACATTATGATTTGGCAGGATAAGCCATGGATAATAGACGTATCTCAAGCAGTAGCTCTGGGACACCCGAACGCACAGGAATTCCTGGAGAGAGATATAGTTAATATATTCCGGTTCTTCGGGAAGTTTATAGATATAACCTATAGTGAAAACGATCTATTGGAGGAGTTGTCAAAATGTCTCATGGAGAAGGAAAGATAAGGCCGAAGATATATGTTAAGGTTCCGCCGGAGAGGCTAGGGTCAGTCATCGGAGAAAAAGGTAGTGTAAAAAAGCAGATAATGGACGCGACCGGCACAAGAATAAGTATTGACACTGAGAATGGCATGGTCATAATAGAGCCAGAAGTAGACGGGGTTCCACCCATAAATCTAATGAAAGCCGGGGAAATAATCAAGGCTATAGCCTACGGTTTCCCGCCTGAGAAAGCAATGAGGCTTCTAGAAGAGGATCAAATCCTAGTAATAGTTAATCTCAAAGACTATGTAGGTGACTCTCAGAACCATCTTACAAGAGTAAAGGCCCGGATAATAGGTGAGAAAGGAAGAGCGAGGAAAACGCTTGAAGAAATGACGGGCACCTATATCAACGTGGGCGACTACATCGTGGCTATAATAGGAGACTATGAGAGGGCAATGGCCGCTAAAAAAGCAATAGAAATGTTGGTCGAAGGCAGAATGCACAGCACTGTATATAGGCACCTTGAGAGGGTTCTGAGAGAAATTAAGAGAAGGGAGCATCTGAAGCTCTGGGCAAAGGATGAATTCGAGTAGGAACGTTGGATTATTCCCATTTCATCTTTCTAGGAAACAATCATAAGTTATATTATGGGATAGATGCTTCATAATAATAACTTGTAACGTGATATACTTATCTAAAAGGGGGGCAATGATGTTAGCCTGCGACGAGCGGAGCCCAGTTGCGGGCGGTGAGAAGGAAGAGCCGAATGAGCCCCCTATTAAAATAACGACAGAAGATACAGACGAAGGATGCAAGGTTAGAGTACTCAATGGTGCTCCCGTAATAAGACGAATAGAAGTCGTATTGAAAGAACCATTCTATCATTTTAACTCGCTCGTCGGAAAATACGGATTCTATATCAAGCCGGTTCATAAGATCTATAAGACAATTAACGGTGTTAGGAGAGTATACGCATACTATGGAAAATACTGGCTAAAACGTAAAGGTAACAAAGTTGTTTACGCGGGGAGTCAGAAGCCAAGGGTTATACCTGATAATGTAATGTCTAAACTTCAGAGTTTTACTATAATATTTGAGGAAGAAGACGTGATAATGGATTGCTGGGTCTATGAAAAATTAAAGAAGTATTTCGAAGGCCTACATGTGGAAAAAACCTTCTAGAACCCTCCAGAATTACTCTAAGGGAGTAAGGATTATCTTGTCTCCAATATCCACGTTGAGTTTTTTAGAGGCTGAGCCTAGGTTAACTGCTAACTCGAGGAACCCGAAGCTATTAACATATAATACAAGGTCTCCGGGATTAACATCTGAGAACTTTCTACCTACGATGGCTGTATACGTTATTCCTTGAGTATGGTGAGTGCTAATTGCTACTTTCTGCCATGTCCTCATAGGTATAAGACCTGGATTAGCGCTAAGCGCAACGTTTCCGAACTTATCTATATACACTACTTTTAGCTTGAATCCTTCAGGTATTTTCTCTACCTGCTCCAGACTGGTTTTCTTCAAGTCCTCGAAGCTAATGGGTGTTCCCAAATTTGATAGTTCTATTCCCCTTGTATAGAGTGCGGCTGCAGGTGCGAATACGTCTCTGCCGTGGAACGTCGAGGATACGCCCCATTTACCGAAGATTTTTCCGCGGAAGTAGTGTGAGGCGATTTCGACTATTCTATCTGGCACAAGTGATACGCCGCATTCGAATCCTTCACGTATAATCGAGGGATAAAGGACTCCGTTGTTTGGCCCGATGAAAACATAGTCTCCTGCTTTAACCGCGATTGCTTCTCTTGCTCCTCCAACTCCTGGATCAACGACTGTCAGTATTACGGATCCTTTAGGAGCCCAAGGATAAGTATTGTAGACAACGTAGGCTCCTGCCAAGACATTGAAGCTTGGAACGCTATTGTCTATGTCTATTATGGATGCTTTGGGATTTATCGATTTGATAAGCGCCCTTACTATACCAGTATATGGGCTGTCTCCAAAGTCGGTTATCAGCGCTATGTATTTTTCCGTGTCTTGATCGTTCATGTGGGATGCACCGAAAAATTCTAGGTTTTGGGAAGCAGTTATATAAGAATGGCGCGGCTAGCGACCCCCTGCGAGTATAGTAGTGGGGGTTGATGAGCAGGGGGCTCTGGGCCGCGCCACATTTATTAGGATGATAATGATGTTATGTTTTTCTATGTATCGAGAGTTAGAATTTTCAATTATCCCCCTAGTCGCCCACTACAAGAATATTGAAGCACCATCGTTTATCAAGAAATTGTTTATATACTTACAAGAGAATCCATAATAAATTGACCTCTATATTTGAGGTGGACAATAAATGGTTACACATGATCCATATGAGGAAGCAAAGAAACAGCTAAGACAAGCAATCGAACTCCTCGGTCTAGGAGAGGAAGTTTACGAGATACTAGCCTATCCAGAGAGGCTCCTCCAGGTAAGGATTCCTGTAAAGATGGACGATGGCTCCGTCAAGGTATTCATTGGCTGGAGAAGTCAGCACAATAGTGCTCTAGGACCTTACAAGGGAGGAGTAAGATATCACCCCAACACAGACGCACACGAGGTAATTGCACTTAGCATGTGGATGACCTGGAAGAACAGCCTCGCAGGACTCCCCTACGGTGGAGGAAAGGGAGGAATAAGAGTAGACCCACACAAGCTAAGCAAAAACGAACTCATGAGACTCAGCAAAGCATACTTCGAAGCAATCTCAGACCTAGTAGGAGTAGACCAAGACATACCAGCCCCAGATGTCTACACAGATCCACAAGTAATGAGCTGGTTCTTCGACGCATACGCAAAAGTAAAGAGAGGACAGTACTTCGGAGTAGTAACAGGTAAACCACTAGACCTAGGCGGAATGCAGACAAGAATAATAGCAACAGGATTCGGAACAGCCGTTGCGGCAAGAGAAGCAGCAAAGAAGCTATGGGGCGGACTCGAAGGCAAGACAGTAGCAGTACAAGGATATGGAAACGCAGGATACTACGCGGCGAAGTACCTAGCTGAGTGGGGTGCAAAAGTAATAGCAGTATCAGACAGCAGAGGAGGAATAATTGTCCCAGACGGCCTAGACCCAGACGAGGTAAAGAAGGTAAAGAATGAGACAGGTAGCGTAATCAACTACGCTAAAGCAACCAAGAAAATAACAAACGAAGAACTCCTAGAGCTAGAAGTAGACATTCTAGTACCAGCAGCAATAGAAAACGTCATAACAGAAGCAAACGCAGACAAGATAAAAGCAAAGCTAATAGCAGAAGCAGCAAACGGTCCTACAACGCCAGACGCAGAGGTAATACTGACCCAGAAGGGTATCATAGTTATACCCGACATACTCGCAAATGCCGGCGGAGTAATAATGAGCCACATTGAGTGGGTCAACAACAGGATGGGAGGCTGGATAACCGAGGAAGAAGCAAAGGCACGCCTAGAGCAAAAGATGGCCAATAACTTCCTAAGAGTCTGGGACTACTGGCAGAACAAACTAGACACAAGCAAATACAATATGAGAGCAGCAGCCTACGCTATAGCAGTAGACAGAGTAGTAAGAGCTATGAAGCTAAGAGGCTGGATATAAGCCTCATATTCCTTATTTTTCTCCACACACTACTAAAATAATGCAAGACTTCGTCCTTGTTCTATACCATATTAAATGGATGATAATGGGAGCATTACCATCTCTTCTATTGAAGTGATTGGAAAATCGGAGGAAGAGAAAAAACAACAAGTTTTACTTTCCTGTCATATCTCTAGTAGCTTTTACGATGACCTTAGCACCTTCTTCTATATCTTTTGTAGAAGTTGCGAAGCTCAGCCTTATGTAGTCTTTCCCGGTGTTGCCTGGGAAACTTGTACCCGGTAGCACTACTATTCCATAGTCGTAGAGAAGTTTCTTAACCAGATCCTCTACACTCATCCCGGTTGCTTCGAGTAGTCCCTTGACTCTGGGGAACATATAAAATGCGCCATGTGGTTTGTAGGGTTCTATACCGACGGCCTCTTTTAGAATCTCGTACAAGAGTATGCTTCTCTTTTTGAACTCGTTTATCATCTCCTGTACAGGTCTCCAGTCTCCTTTTAATGCGGCTATTCCTGCTTTCTGGACAAAGCTAGTAGGACAGCTGTACATTGACACAGCTAGGTCGAGGAGCCTCGGTATAACTTCTTTTCTGACAACTAGATAGCCTAGTCTCCATCCTGTCATTGAGAAGGTCTTTGAAAACCCGTTTACGTAGGCGACATAGTCTTTCCAGTCCGGAAATGTTAGTATGCTCGTGAACTTTTCTTCCTGATATACGAAGTTGTCATATATTTCGTCAAATAGTAGAAGTATATTCTTCTTCTTTGCTATATCGTAGAGGGCCTCTAACTGGTCTTTATCGAATATTGATCCTGTTGGGTTATGGGGATTGTTTATAGCGATAATTCTAGTTTTATCGGTTATAGCTTCCTCTATTTTTTCTATATCAAGTGAGAAGCCCTTGTCTGGTTCGAAATTCATTGGGACGTATACTGGTTTTGCCCCGAAGAATTTTGAAATTTGTGAATATGCATAATAGCTAGGATCCGGAACTATTACCTCTTCTCCGGGTCTAACATATGCCGCTATTGCCAGAAATATGGCTGCTTTCGCGCCTGGGGTAACTACTACCTCGTCCTTGTCTACGCCAGCATTATACCTCGAGTTCAGGTAATCCGCTATGGCTTGTCTGAGCTCTGGTATACCTGCAGTCTCCGTGTAGCCGGTGAATCCTTCGTCGAGTGCTTTCTTAGCTTCTTCTACTATGTGCCTTGGGGTAGGAAAGTCTGGTTGTCCTATACCAAAACTTATTATGCGTTTACCCTGAGCCGCGAGTTCTCTAGCAATGGCTAGGAAGACGAATGCGGTCTCTCCGGAGATATCGTACATTGTAGGTTGGAGATCGAGTGCCGGCCTGTTCATTTGTATATCAACCCTCCATCCTGCAATTCTAGAAGAATTATTCTACGGTCTATATATAGATATACAAAAGATCTCACGAGGCTAATTATTGAATAGCGATACAATAAAACCCATTTAGATCCTTATATTATAGGGCGAGGGATTTGGCAAAGAAGTCACAGAAAGTTAAAGTTCAAATCAGATGGTATAGGACGGTTACGATCGAATATAGAGGAGTAAAAATAGACTTACTGGAGCTAGTCTCTACTTATGAGAGCGAAGAGGCAGGCAACCCACTAGACATACTGCTGAATATTGTTGAAAGACTTGCAAGGAAGGCTGATGGAGACTATTTCGAGGTAATAGTACACGACGGATCCAGAGAAATAATGGGAGAATCTCCACGCTACACTGGAAAAAGAAGCCTATTCCTCTACCCAGTTAAGATAAAACGTATGGCCGTTATCAAGTACAAGGATCTTAAACCAGCAGATAATAACTCAAACGGAGAAGCAGACGTATTCTCTATCAAAGAGGAAGACATCAAATGGAGGAGATTCCGTAAAGAATACTATGTGTACGAAGGAAAAATAGAGGCAGGAGACGACGTCTATCTAATAATAATCGATACTGAAGCAGGTAGACGCATTATAAGGACGCCTACAAAGCAGATCATTTTAACTGCTTTAAGATCCTCTCAGCCTCCTCCTCGACAAGAGACTGGATCTCAGAAGAATGGACACGAATAAGGTGAAGATAGTATCCTTTCCTTGTGAAGGGCCCTTTTCCACACAACTCACAATATATAGCATCTAGTCTTTCTGGACGAAGATAAACACCTACATTCCTAACAGCCTCGATTGTATGCTTTGCGAGGATTGGAGTTGTATAGTCTTTAGGCTCAATCATTTCTGATGCTATTCTTGCAACATCCTCTACGATTTTCTCTGTGAATATCCCTTTTCTAGGCATACAGCACTCAGCTCATCTAATTTTGATTAACTCAATAAAGAATGAGTCATTCTCCTAAGGATAAATCGTGCTCAACGAGATACTGTTGTCATCTAATAGTATGGGAACTATCTCGATGTATTCTTGGATTATCGATGTTTTTATCTTTGGTAACAAGACCTTCTCTATCTGGAACATTCCCGCTTTGTCCTCCATCTGAACCCTTATTTGGACGGGTCTGGACTCGCCATTAGTTATTTCAACTCGTTTAATACTTAATGCCGAGAGTGCGTGTATATCCATTTTGCCCTTGCTGTAGGGTAGTCTTGCCCTACCCTCAGCCATATCTAGAGAATCGGCTACTTTCACGATGCTTGCCTCGAGGGTCAATGCTGTTACACTCATTGACGTTGCATAGATTGCCTGTTGGACTTCTGATCTTACCTTGTATTGATCGCATTGCTCTCTGCAGAGCGAGACAATGTTTGGTAGTAGTCTATCAAGTATTGGTCCAGATAGTATGGCTCCTATTAGCTCGTGATTGTCTCTGTGCACACTATTGCCTATATCATGAAGGTATGCTCCTAACAGTACTATTAGTCTAGCACAGTCAAGTGTTGGAACTGTTTTGTGAATTATGCTTGACGGTCTAAGCCCGTGCCTATATAGCATATCAAAGAGTTCGAGTGCTGTTCCAGCGACTATTTGTGCATGGACAGGGCCATGATCATTATAAAGCAGTCTTTCAACCGCGTTTACATTCGCCATTCTTAGCAGACTTTGTACCTCTGTATCGCTGGTTAGGAGTTCCCATGCTCTTCGCAATAGCGGGCTCCGAGAGATATGTCTCTCTATTAGATACGGGCTCACATGAACCATTCACTCTCCCCCTTCACAAGGTAGGGTCTCTTGTACAGCCCACTCATGGTAGTCCCTCAATACATCAATGGCTCCGAGAACTACGACCTCTGGTACAGTATAGGGATGGATTTTCTTCACGTATTCTTTTAGTTGATTCACAAGACATGACTTAGTCTTTATTATTAGTAGTTCTTCTTGATCCTCGACAACCTTACCCTGCCACCAATAGAAGCTTGTAATGCTGTTGATGACATTGACGCACGCAGCTAATTTACTCTCGACGATCTTTGAAGCTATCTCCTTTCCTTTTCCTTTTGGTGTCGTCACGAATACTACTACTAAGCCCTTATCATTGCTCATATTTGCCACCTCGAGGGCAGACCTTATATGTTGGGAAATATCCGGGAACGCTGTATTTACAGCGCTTAAGTGGAGGTAAACGCATATGCACGCATAAAGTATAATGGTTGAGGAGAGAAATTAATGTTAGCTCTTGTTTGAGGATAGCCTGAGGATTTCACTGAAAAATTTATGGCATTGTCTAACGGGGGAAAGGTGCTCTACCTGCGTATTTGGCCTGGCCTGCTAGGATGAATTCTATTTCTAGTAGTCGGTTGTATTTAGCCGTTCTTTCTCCTCTAGCGGGGGCGCCTGTCTTTATTAAGCCTGTTCCGAGTGCGACCGCGAGGTCTGCAATGAATGGATCTTCGGTGTCGCCGCTTCTGTGACTTATGATTGCCCGCAGACAGTTCCTAGTAGCCATATCTACGAATTCTAGTGTCTCTGTCAGTGTGCCTACCTGGTTTATTTTTACGAGAACTGCATTGGTCGCTGCAAGCTTAATTCCTTTTTCTAGGAACTTCGTGTTTGTAACGTATAAGTCATCACCGGTTACTAGTGTCTTAGTCGATACACGCTTAGTTAGCTCGACGAAATGGTGCCAGTCGTCTTCTGCGAATGGGTCTTCTAGGTACTTGACGGGATATTCGTCTAGTAAGCCTAGGTAGAATTCTATTAGTTGATCAGCATCCAGTACTTTTCCGTCTATCCGATACTTGTCGCCATCCTTGAACTGTGAAGCCGCAGCGTCAAGTCCTAGGTAGAAATCCGTCCCCGGATCGTATCCAGCTCTGCTTATAGCCTCGACTAGAAGGTCCAGTGCTTCTCTTGTACTTGTAAGTGGAGGAGCAAACCCTCCTTCGTCTCCGACATTTATACTGTTTTTGCCATATTTTTCAACTAGTAATTTCTTAAGGGTCCAGTAGACCTCTACTGCTTTTCTAAGTGCTTCTTTTATGCTATCAGCTTCGACTGGTATAATCATGAATTCCTGTATGTCTAGGTCGTTTCCTGCGTGTACTCCTCCATTAATAATGTTCATTAAAGGAGTTGGTATCAGGTTAGCTCTGTTGCCTCCTAGATACTCATAGGGTTCTAGGCCGAGAGAGTAGCTTGCAGCCCTAGCCACAGCAATGCTAAGGGCAGTTGTAGTGTTGCCTCCTAACCTGCTCTTATTAGGGGTTCCGTCCAAGGATATGAGCAAGTGGTCGATGTAGGCTTGATCCCTAGCATCTAGACCTATCATATGTGCTGCGATGTCTTCTAGATTACTCAGTGCTCGTTCTACTCCTTTGCCAAGCCATTTTTTACCGCCGTCCCTGACCTCGACTGCTTCGTGTTCTCCTTTACTAGCGCCACTAGGAGCTATTCCCCAGCCCCGAACGCCGGACACAGTCTCGACATATGCTTTTATTGTGGGAGTACCTCTGCTGTCTAGAACCATTAGGCCATAGACATCGCTTATCCTAGAGGGACTATATGAACCAGTCGAAACACTCATTTCTCACACCATTATAATTTTAACTAGCTCGAGATAGATAATATAGTTAGACTAGCATACAATAGAATCGATAAACGACAACAGGTGACAAGCCGACCGGTACGAGAGGGAGAATTATTGAAGATTCTAATAATAGGCGCGGGCAGGGTTGGTAGCCAGCTCGCCTCAGATCTTAGCAGACTCGGACATAGTATAACTATCGTTGATAATGATGAAGAGAAGCTTCTCAGAGTCAGCTCCCAAGCAGATGTTGAAGCCCTTGTAAGAGATGCTACAGATCCACAACTATACGAAGAAATAGATATACAATCCTACGACGTGGTTGTAGCTGCAACAGACAAGGATGAGATAAACCTATTCGTTGCAGCAATCGCAAAACTATATAATATAGAGAGAGTTTTTGTCAGGGCAAAGAATCCACAAACATCAAGTCTACTGCAACTACTAGGGGTAGAAGCAGCAATAGTCGAGCCACAATTAGCGGCTAGCATAATATTCTCAATGATTCAGGGCCGTTACGGAATAGTCGATCTTGTATCAACTATAACAGGAGATTTTCACCTTGTATCAGGCTCAATCAAACAGACGAGCATACTTCGAGGAAAAACACTATTGGAAGCTATTAGAGACGGGTTAATACCTAAGAGCATAAAGTTGCTAGCAGTATTTGATGGGGAACGGTTCTACGAGGTAGAGGAATCACCGGTCCTCGACGTAGGACACATCGTAATAGCCCTCGTGAGCCATACCAGTCTTAAGGAGTTCAGCGAGTTATTCTAGGAGGGGAAGGAAAATTGGCGTGGGAAACCCTCATAGATTACCTAAAGATGTTCATCTCTAATGAATATATTGTTAAGGCAATCATTTCGCTCATTATAATTATTGTTGGAATGATTATACTTGCTATGATAAAAGGAGTCTTCAAAAAATTCGAGTCATCGCGTATAAGTGAAAGAAACACACTTGAAAACATGTATAAAATAATCTCGATGAGTGTATACATCTTACTAGTATTCATAGTAATATACGTTATGACCCAGCAACAGATAATAGTATTATTCCTCCTAGGAGTAGTGCTCATACTACTAGCCGCGTCATGGGAAGTAATAGCAAACGTCGCAGCATATTATGCCCTACTAGCTAGTAGGGCCCTATCACGTGGAGACTATATAATTCTGGAAGGAAAAATCGAGGGCAAAATAAAAGAAATCACACCATTGTTCACGGTGATAGAAGGAGACACACGCGTCTATACTGTACCAAACCTATATCTGTTAAAACGAGGCAAGACCGCGGTAAAAGAACCCATAAAAATATGGATAGTTATCCGTGTATGGGGTTTCGAGGAACCAGACGCTCTTACTGGAATCAAACAACTTATAGAAGAGAAAATAGCAAGACTCGGGCGTGATCTCATGGCTATTCCCGAGACTCCCAGAACGGTTATAGACGAGGTAAGCATTGATGGTGCAACACTGAGGATAGAAATAGCTGTTCCTGGAACTAAACCTAACAAGGTAAAAATAAGCAGGCTTTTAGAAGAGCTGGCTGTCTCGTTAAAAGAGACAGGGTACTCATATAGTCTAACGGCAGAGTATAATGGTGGGAGGTGAACTAGTTGCCTAGGAAGAAGAAATCCAAGGATCCATACGTATGTCCAAAATGTGGTACACGTGTAACAGAGCCTGACAGGACGTGGACTCTAGTATCACCGCTACCGGACAAGTATGGAAGAATAACGATAACGATAATGGGAAGCTTTACCTGTCCAAATTGTGGACACAAGTGGAGAGCTGTTCTAAAGAAGCTAAAAGAGGGCGGAAGCAAGCCAGGAGAGCAACAGGTAGCGCCAAAGGAAGAAGGAGAAATAATTGAGATAGATCTATCCGACTTGGATAAATTAGACGAGATGGAGCCTCCTGAATCATAGAGATCGAATCAATCTTGTTTCTCATATTCAGGCCTTGTCTATTCCCACTCAATAGTGGCAGGGGGCTTACTGGTTATATCGTATACTACTCTGACGACTCTATTGATCCGAGACGTGATCTCTGATGCTATTTCTTCAAGTATCTCCCACGGTAATCTTGCTGGTCTAGCAGTCATAGCGTCTGTCGACTCAACTATGCGGACAGCTACAACATATCCATAAGCACGATTGTCACCTTTTACACCAGTCGCCATGCTTCTAGTCAACACTGCGAAGTATTGCCATAGGTTCTTGTCGAGACCATGTTTCTCGATAATTCTTCTAACGACATAGTCTGCTTTTCTGACAATTTCAAGTCTCTCCCTTGTGACTTCACCTTCTATCCGTACTGCTAGTCCCGGTCCAGGCACAGGTTTCTTGTAGACTAATTTCTTGTCCAGGCCAAGCATCTCTCCGAGTTTGCGGACCTCGTCTTTATAGAGCCATTTTAACGGCTCTAGAACTAGGATGTCACCAAGTAGCTCTCGTAATATAACATTATGATGCGATTTTATACGGGCACTCCCAGGAACAAACCCAGACTCTATAAGATCAGGATATATAGTTCCCTGCACTAGGGCTCCCGCATTGTACTCTTCTATTTTTTCCCTGAGGATCTTGAAATAAAGCTCTGATATTATCCTCCGCTTCTCTTCGGGATCCTCCACACCACGTAGAGCATCCAAGAACTCCTCGGATGCGTCGACAAGATCGATTACAAGCCCGAGCTTCTTATACACTCCTAGAGCGTTTTCCAACTCGCCCTCGGGATGGAGACCATGATCTATAAGAACTCCTATAAGGCGATCACTTGCTATTTTAGAAACTATAGCCGCTGCGACGGAAGAGTCAATCCCACCACTAATAGCTGCGACGATCTTTTTATCGTTATCTATAAGACTTACTTGTTTCATCGTATAATCCAATACGCACTTGTATATAATGTTAGGTGTCCATGATCTAGTTGCGTTGATGCTTTTAATCCAGTTCTCAAAAAGCTTCATCCCGAATTCACTATGGACTACTTCAGGATGCCACTGCACACCGTAGAGGAATACTCCATTATACTCATACTTCATTGCCGCAACGGGACTTCCTTCCGATACAGCAAGTACTTTTGCGCCCTTCGGAGGCTCAACGACAGCATCATTATGGCTCATCCATACATTGATAATAGACGGAATACCTTCTAGTAATTGGTTTTTCTCCACTATACGTATTCGGGTCGAGCCGAACTCTGGTTTTGGAGATTTATCTACCCTTCCTCCAAGTACATGAGCGAGAAGCTGGTGTCCATAGCATATGCCTAGCAGATTTGTTTTTCTACGTATTAGAATGGAGACGATTTTATCATGTTTCTTCTCCCATACACTTGATGGCCCACCGCTTAAAACTACGCCCTTTGCACCAGAGATCACCGTATCTATATCCTCAGGTCTAAGCCTCTCCACTGGTACGTGGAGCGCTAGCACTCCGAGCTCTCTTAACCTTCTAGCAATGAGATGAGCATATTGTCCTCCAAAGTCTAATACTATTACTTCGGCGTTTCCTAGTGATCCGCAGTTAAGTCCCTGTTCTTTCACGATGAATATCCACCCGTAGTTTTATTCGTGTTCCGTAGACCT
>JALWJI010000107.1 GCA_027081695.1 Acidilobaceae archaeon
CTTTTCCGGTACATATGTTATTATGTGTTCAGAGGCTTCGTAGTAGGCTCCCAATCCTTTCTTACTTGTTGTTACAGGTATGACCATAAGCTTTGTTGATCCTTTAACCGGAAATCCTTTACTTGAGATATTTGCAGTTATGCTCGTTGGTTTGAGTCCTGTATCCAGTAGGCCTTGTATAGTATCTTGTGCAGGCGTCGCCGACGATAATATGACTGGTAGACCATGCCAGTGTTTGAATATGCTGAGTATTGAGTATAAAGCGTCTAATTCGTATGGACCATATAGATGGAATTCATCTATAAATAGTGGATGACGAAGTATATGTTCAACTACTGCTCGTTGTGCGGACTCTTGTTGTCTTGTCATAACACCTGTTTTTCGCAAGATATCTTCGATTTTCTCGGGATCCTTACCTTCTGCTATCGCTAGTAGTATGTTATGGAGAGCTCTACCAACATTTTCAAAGCTCATATACGCGCCTGTAAATATTAATAGAAACGTGTCTGGTGTGGAGAAGACAATTGTATAGATTCCCTCTTTTCTTTTTCGAAGTATTTTTCTAGCATAGTTGTAGAGGATTTCTCTTTTTGGAGTGCCATCTTCAGAGATAATTGATTTACTAGATAAAGCCAACAGTGCAACATACTTATCGCCGCACCAAGAGTCTTGGGCTCCTAGTATTTCTTCACTTAATTGGTATATTCTTAGAGGTTCTATACAATCATAGTCCTCATCGCCGCAAATCTTGCTTTCAGGATATACCTCCTTGCCGCCTAAAGCTTCTCTTATTATTGAGATTACGGTTTCTATTTGGTTCCTTAGTAATGTATTGTTTGGATAAAGTGCTACGAACCCGTTCGTGGACTCTCCAGTAAAACCAGGTGATAAGAGTAGAGATAGGGTTTTTCCCGATCCTGTAGGAGCCTCAAGTACTAGATCATTCTTCTTCTCTAAGAGTTTACGTAGGCTGTGTTGAAAACTGTTCAACCTATATTTTCCGAGGTAAGAGTTGGACCAAGGTATGTAAAATGATGGAATTTTAACAATATAAGGTAGACTCATGATAATGACCTCTCAGACTTTAGCGCAGGTAGAGTAATTGTTTTACGTCGTGTGGTTCCTTGATTGATCGAATAAATATAGGCTTTCGAGGCTGTTCCTAGAAATGCAATATCTCCAGCGGGATGGTTTATAATAACTATTCCACCTGAGGTCTCAACAACGTCACCTAAATTATAATAGTGTGTTACTCGACTGTTTTCCGCTACTTTGGGAGTTACCGGATAGAGTCGAATATGTAATGTTCCTGCTCTCTTGGAGCCAATACGTGTTATAAGTCTGGACGGCAGCTTATATTCGGATATAATTAGAGTTTCAAGAATGCTCCCCGGTAGGAGTACAGTGTTTCTTGCAATATCTGGATATGCGAAACGTCCTTTGCCTTTTGCTTCTACGAATCCTTCGCCCTTGGCAGAAAGAAATATGGTTTGTTGAACAGCCTTAACAGTGTAGAGTGGATAGCTATAGATACCAAATCTATGAAAGAGATCGAGTGGTTGTTTATATAATGTTTTGCCTCCTATAGAACTGTACCCTACATCGGGATCGGCTACATATCCGGCTAGTGCTAATACAAATCCATAATTGTGGAATATGGGGAGCATTAGATGAATATATCCCATTGACTCGGGTCGTGCACTCGTATGGTACCACAATATCCCATCGACTCTTATAGTGGCATGATAGAAAAATGCCATTGTCAACTCACCTTCATGAGATACGTCAATGCATCATTCATTTTTTCTTGCCTGACGCAAACGATACCCACTTCACCATCTGTTCCGCAAAATCTATGCTACTCTTCCATAAGTCAAGCATTGTATTATCTGATAGTACTTCTTCGACATCTTCGTTAGTTAGACTTATGAATCCGTATTTCTTCAGGTACTCTCCTAGTTTTGAGAGGATCTCGGAGGGTTTACGGGAGCCCGCAAGATTATCTGCTAATTCGAGCGCCGTTGTGGAGCTATGTGTGCCGCATCTGATACCTGCGAGTCGTATTTTAACTGTTCCATATACTCCTGATCTTCCTCCAATTTCTTCTACGTGTATAAGTGATCCAAGTACTGCAAGGAGTTCTGGTAAGGTAACATCAGTTATAACTGCTCTTCCTATGAAGATCGTTCCGGGTTCCACGTGGATTTCGGTGTATAGTGATTGTCCTGTGGTAGAAAGCATTCCCTCGGATACTTTGTTGTGGGTTGCGGGGAGTATACCCTCGACTGTTGCGAATGCTGGATCAAAGTGTATCCTTGTCTTTATACCAACGCTCATTCCCGAGATTGGCTTAAGTTGTTGTGATGTAAGTGCCACGCCAAATATGGTGCATGAAGGACAGTATCCATCCATACCTAGGTCTGTCGCTTTCTCTCCTCCACTTGCAAGCGGAGGTTGTATAGTGCAGTTCCATCCATACTTTAAATGCTCTGATGCTTTTGTAAATCCTAGTTCCTGTGCTTTTCGTATAAACTTGTTGACATCGTCACTATGCTTGTTATAATGGTTTCTTAGAAGCTGCAAAAGAGTTCTTCTAGTAACAGCTTGTAGTTTTTCAGGCAGTATTACTGGCACCCTATGGCCTGATTCTGGTAGGGTTACTGCGTTGATATCTCCAGGACCTTCTGTTCGGAGTAGTAGATAATTGCCGGCCTCGACTATGAATACTACTTCTATTCTTTTAGCCATAGGATAAATACGGTTATTTTCGCCTATCGATCTCAAACAACTAGAGATTTTATTTATCCATCCAGACTCTTTACTCATCTATATTTCACCTCCCACCTACGGAGTGAAGAACTATGTGCCCGTCTGGGCACTAGAAAAAATTAATGATAGTAAGTTTTTACCTCCTGGAGGAAGATTATAGCGTGCCATTTCTGCAATAGAGGATAACAACATGTTCATTAACTGTATTTTTGCCCCCATTGGGAGATTCTCCGTTGTTTCTTTGAATCTTTTTAGTAACCCTTCTAGTAGAAGTGTATAGCATTCTCTAGCTTGGCCATATAATTCTTCGGGAACATAGGCACGTGCCAGTTCAGGTATGTATTCATCTGCTTTATCCCAAACCGTAAATAACAAGGTTTCGAGTGCTCTTCTAATTTCTTTAGTATAGACGTGAGTCGACGTAGCGCCTCTTTTGTTACCGACGTATTTCATTAGGGCAGCCAAACGCTCACTATAGTAATCCATTCCTCTCGAGGGATCATACTTGCATTCCTCTAACACATCTAATACACCTCATACACCTCTAACCTACATGTCCGGTTTGGAGGAAAAGATCCTCGATTAACGAATATAATCTGGGAGACGAATATTGAAGCAAGCTAGGAGAAATATCGGGTGGATATGAAAGTACTTCAAATACAGCAGGAACTCCTTTTTCATCGGATTTCACATATTTTCTCCAGTATAGATAGCCAATGGCTGAGAGAGTTAGGGTAACGTAAGGTGTATATTTTCCGATCTTTTTATCAGAAGGGCTGAAATAGTAGAGCGGCTCTATACGATACCTATAGGATAATAGTAAATCGTTTGGAGATATGGGAGGAACATCGTCTATCACTAGTGGATAAAAGCCCCAAGAGCCAACAATTCCGGCGAGCGATAATAGTTTTGCATCTAGCTCAGCCTGTTTTCTGGAGACTCTGCTTACGGATACGAATATTCTAGAAGAGAATGCATCAATCTCGTATCCTAGACCACTAGATGACCCAATGTTTGCTAATACTTCGTCCAGAACGCCTTCACTGAAATACTCATCGAAATGCAGGT
>JALWJI010000108.1 GCA_027081695.1 Acidilobaceae archaeon
AATCTACATTGGCGTATTTTCCCTTTTCTCTTATATGATTCCAACATTTTGAATAGTTCTTCGTCATAATTCATAACTACTAGATCTACATCGCTCTCTTTATTTTCGCATCCGAGGGCCCATGAACCGGTTAGACCAAGCCCATATGACTCCAAGGCATCAAGTAACTCTCCTATACTTCTGGGAAGACGATTCTTATTTTGAGAATAAGATGAAGAAAGATTCACCCTTGATACGATTAACTTTTTCTCTAGTAGAGGTGTCCGCCTACCAAAGTATGGGAGGTATCTACATATGGAGTCCTCGCATAATGAGACTTTCCCACGGATTTTTCTACATCTATTCCTCATGTATGGTTCAACTATGTACCCTGTGATTGGGTGCTCGTAGCCTCTAACATAGTAGTATGATATCTCTCCGTTAACCGAAGCCTCTACTATGCAGGAATCAAGACACTTCATTGAAATAGCCCCCGGGGCTGGATTCTTCTAGGTATTAGATGAGTACCGTCGCAAGAGCCGGCATTGAACCATTCTTTTCCGTAGAGACCCTCTCTACATACTGCATATTCAAGACCATAATATTTGGCGGAATCAATAACCGGGCGAAGCAGGTTTATTCTAAGCTTTTTAGGGAGATATCTATAACCTTGCACGTACTCGCTATTACCGTAGAGTTTCCGGAGCCTGCTGGCGATATCTGATCCTAGAGAACCGAGTAGCCTGGCAAAGTTATCTGGCCTAGCTTTATAAGTTGACGTTACAATGAACCTTACACCAATATCCGCTAGTTGTCCCACGAGCTCTTCTATATCGTATGGATCATCGTTCACATACGGTATAATCGGATCTATTCTTACACCTATAGGCACGTTGTTATCTGCCGCAATTTTTGCCGCCTCTATCCTCTTCTCCGGGGACGGGGCACCTGGCTCTAGGAGATATGAAATACTGGAATGTATAGTGGTGATTGTCGGTGTAACCGCGACATTTCCCTTTTTTATGAGTTCTAGGTCTCTAGTCGCATATAGTGTGCCCTTTGTTGTTATAAGAATTCTTCTTCCTAGCGGTATAAGAATCTCCAATGCTGATCTTGTGAGCAGATAATATGCTTCTTCGGGCGGGTAGGGATCGCTACTAGTACCAATGTTTATCGGTATTTCTGGACTATACTTTGTGAGATCACGCTTTAGCCTTTTTACAAAGTCTTTCTTCGGGGAACTATCGCGGAGTCCTATGTATGCCGTTGCATAACAATACAGGCATTTAAAACTACATCCAGTATATGGGTTGAGACTTAGTTTAAAGGGACATGTACAAAGAGGACTATTCCAAGGATCGAAAGGGTTTGAGTAGGCGATGGCTTCCCTTAAAGTTCAACGTTGGCATGCCTCATCCTCATCTGGTCTTCTGAAACGCCTAGCTTAACCATTAGACTATATATTATACCGTCGAGGAATACAAGTGCTGTGTCCTCGAATAGGGTTCCAAGCGGCGCAAATGGCTCATGTATACCTAGTATTTGTCTTGCAAAGTAGTCGTCCATCTTTGTACTCTTAGTCCTGCCCGGAACCTTTACCACTATATCGGCAAGCTGCCCGAGGGGACTATCCGGATAAGTCGTTATCGCTACAACTGTAGCACCAACCTGCTTAGCCGTTTCAGCTGCAGTAACAATTATCTTCGTTCTGCCTGATCCAGAAATAGCAATTACAACGTCGCCTTTATTGACGCTTGGAACTATTGTTTCTCCTAAAACATACGAGTTGAACCCCATATGTAGTAGTCTCATCGCAAAGGCTCTTCCCACAAGACCGCTTCTTCCAGCACCCATTACGAGAACCTTTCTTTTAGGACTTGCATAGGCCTCGACTAGTACATCTAGGAACTTCTCTACCTGGCCGGGATCGATTATCTTAGATGCATCACTGATAAACTTTGCGATTTCCTGCATAGCGTTCAGCGCTAAGTCTGCATAGTTCGAGTTTTCTCCCATATACTACACACCTACAGTATCCATGTAGCCTTCGTTTTCCGGAGGCAAAAATAAACACTTTCCCCAGGACTTAATAAACAATGGCCCCGCCGGTCTCACGTCCGCGGAGACCCGGAATCCCCGGGGATGAAGATGATCGCGGAACGGTAAGGCGGGGCACATCCTTAACTAGGGGCTTCTCAGTAGAGCCCTGAGGTTAAGGAGAAGGGCTCAAGACCGGCTCGACATAGTCTCATCGGGCTTACAAAGCCCTCAACCGGCTAGGGGTCTATCATCGCCCAAGACTATGAATGTTGGTTGTGAATTCAAGGGCTATAATTTTGCTGGAAAAGCTAGAAAGTTGTTTTAGTCTTTCTACTCTGGACATTCTTCTGTTTTAATTTCTTGTTTCTTCATTAATTCGTTCATTATCTCGTAGATTTTGTAGAGCATCCTACTACTTGCAATGAGTTCTTCTAGATCTTCGAGTCTTTCTCCCCATATCCCGTCTATAACTGCTACTATCTCTCTCGAATGCTCATTACGTGTTTTCTTGAAGACTCCGATGTAGACCGGTATAAATATCGAGGCTATCCTTGTCACTCTTCCAAACGCTTTAACCAGTCTGTCAAGCTTGGATACGTCTATTCCTGGTTCAAGCACCAGCGAGCATTTTGAAGGCCTGCCTTTTGATAGATACCCTTTCTCTTTTAGATACGTGAAGACTTTGTGGCTCCTCTTCTCTTCCGGAGCTTTTAGCTGGAATCTTTCTAGTCCGACGCGCTCTATTATGCCGTAGTCTAAGAGTATTTGGACGATTATCTCGGCTTTCTCCGAGGATCCTACAATCTCAGAGATCTCGTCTAGTGAGATTTCACCGCGCTCGCCTATAAGGGTAATGAGGGAAATTACTTCGTCTTCTAGCTCGCCGAGCTGTCCTATACGTGTGTCAACGATAAGAGTATCATCCTCGAGTTTAACTAGGGATCCTGTTGCGAGTTCGAAGCAGAGCTCTGCTTCTTCGGCTGCTATTTCGCTTGCTTCTTCTAGTTGGCTATGTAGGAGGAGCTGGTAACATCTCATTGGATAATATGCTAAGACGTGTCCCAGAAACTCTATCTTTCTATGGTAAAGCATGCTCTCGAGTACGCCTTTTAGCGAGGACTTGATTCTTGTCTCGAAAATCTTCCTTGCCTCATCACTGCTAATGCGTGGTCGTACTGTGTAAGCTTCCTCGGGTAGGGTTTCTTTTATTATGATTTCTTTACCTATGATGCGGATACCATACGCTTTAAGGGCCTCTACCAGGTCTTTGCTCGGTGGAACCCTAGGTTCTACTATTAGGAAGTCGAGATCTTTAACTGCTCTAAGGTACTGGAGGGCGCCGATTGTTTCTGGTGTTATTTTTTCTGTCTTTATAATTGCTCCCTTTATCTCCAACCCGTTGATCTTTATGTGTATTGTGCAGAGTTCATCGATAGTTGCTATGCTGCTGATCCGGTAATCGCGGTGGCATTTCATCTTGCTATTTTCTTTTTCCACTTTAATCCCCGGAGCCTGTCTTAGTCTACCATGTGCTAGATTTCATGTAAGGATTAATAAGGTTCCTGCAGATTACTCTTGTTAAACTGGTCGTGTATGTTCCGGGTGCTGGTTGTTGGACTCTGACTTCGAAGGAGAGAAGATTGTCGTTGAATGCTGTGGCTCTATACTAGAGGTAACGCGTGCAAAGAAGGGCTTCTATGTCTGCCCAGTGTGTGGAGAATCGATTTTCTTCTCGGAGAAGGATCTCTTCCACCACATAGTGAGCCATGCACTGGATACTATAAGATACAGACATAGGATACCGAAGTTTAGGA
>JALWJI010000109.1 GCA_027081695.1 Acidilobaceae archaeon
TGAATATTTAATCCATTCTGTTAATATATAATTCTAAATATTTTATACAATAGTAAATAATGATCGTTATTAATTAGTTGATTCAAGGTATAGTATTTATTAATAGAAAAATTAATATACCTAATAGATAATCATACATGTTATTCAGTACAATGTAAAAGGTGTAAAAAATGTCAGTAGCAGTGGGTAGAGTATTAACCGATATAATGAGAGTTCCCGGAGTATCGGCTGTATTTGTTGTAAGCAAAGAAGGATTCATTATAGAGAAAGCAGTAGGTGGAGGACTAGACATAGACGAGGATGCGGCAGCAGCAATGATAACGACGGTCTACGGATCAACGTCTCAGCTAGGTGAAGAGCTCAAACTCGGCACGCCTGACACAGTAACGCTCGAGTATCCAGGCCACTATGTGCTTCTCCACGATCTAGGCGGAGACCACATGGTTGTTGTTATAGCTGAGAAAGCTAAAGCTATACTAGGAAGACTCAGGTATGAGATAAAGAAGCAGGCTCCGAGAATAAAGCAGTCACTGTAATCCCTGTAGGAGGGATAAAGACGTATGGGTGAGGAGATGACTTTGAGTGAAGAGATCACTATACCAAGTGGCTTGATAAACGCAGTGATAGCCGGATACCAGATAGCGCTAAACAAAACCCTGGGGAAAGGCGCGGCTGCTATGACCCAGCTATTAATAAGGGACATTGGTGAAGTCCTAGAGCAGCTTCTGGAGGAATCTGGTTTTGAACTTCATGAAATAAAAGACTTGCAAAACGATATTAAGAGAGCGTTCAGTATGTTAGGAATAAGCAATAATGTAGAAGTCGAAGTACCAAGCAATGGAACATCACAAGGCGACAAGTACGTAATTAAAATACATGATAGTGTCTTTAAGCCTGTAGCAAGGCTACTATACAAGAAAGGCATAAACTATACGCTCAGCCCGGAATCATTCATAGCCGCTGCAATTGTAAGAATGGCAATCCGTAAAATAAAGCCAGACGCCCAGGTAAGAGTCAAAGTTCTCCCACAAAAAACACCGGACGAGCCTCTGGTAGTAGAGGTAATCGTACGATAATTTTCTTTCCAACACCTCACACTGTTTAGAACGGAGGAGAAATCCTAAATGCAGGAGAAAAAACCCAGTCAGATCTCTGACCTTGAAAACCTTACAAAAGTTAAAGAGTTTGTATCTAGCCTAACGGGCCTCGAATACCTCGTAGTATCAATCGACGGCCTACCAGCCGCATACACGAATATATCATC
Source organism: Acidilobaceae archaeon (assembly GCA_027081695.1). Classification (GTDB taxonomy): domain Archaea; phylum Thermoproteota; class Thermoprotei_A; order Sulfolobales; family Acidilobaceae; genus S143-63. The sequence goes on from JALWJI010000109.1 coordinate 1,265, forward strand.
GGAAGATGCAGAAGCAGTAGCGGCACTAAGCGTAGATATTGTAGAGTCATCATATAAAACGTTAAAAGAAATCATTGGGAAGCAAAAAGGAACAATATACATAGACACTGGCGAGGGAAAAGCCCTTGCACTGTCTAAAAGCCGTGAATTACTAGTAACTCTATATGGTGATTTCAATTCCGTACGAGGCGCCCTGTATCCCATATCATTATATCTTGAGGGAAAGAAGATTACTTGTAAATCGTGTAACGCCGATCTAACGCTTGCCACCTATAAATGTCCACATTGCAGTTCTATAGTTCCCTTTGTATCGGATGAATGTCCGGTTTGCAGAAGAGATATCAGTGTGAAGAAGTGTCCTTCCTGCGGCTCATATATTACATCAACGGGAGAACCTTCAACCAGTTTAGATAAGGCTAGTATAGAAACATCTACCGATAATGCTATTCGAGGATCCACGAATGTAAAACGTATAGATCGGAGAACCTTCCTGATACTCTCTGCGAGCTCGTCTATAATAGGTATTATGACTGGTTATCTGAGTAGTCTGGCATGGGGAGTTGTCGAGGGTCTTTTAATTGGTGTCGGGATCGGTGGCTTAATAGGCCTTCTAGGCGGAGTCTCAGAGCTACAGGTTCAAGAGAGATATTATAGACGGAATGATGAGAAGAAATCATTTGAATCATGATAGCACTTTGTATCAATAATTTCTTTATCCTTTAAAATAATCATATAATATCTGCATTTATTATTTTCTGTGTCCTTGGAACCCGTTAGACAGTAGACTAGACCATTAGTATCCTTATAGTAGCCCATTCCATCGAGGATAGTATTTAATAATAGCTCTGTGGCATCTATAGAAGGATTCTTTTCACTCATGTATCTCGTGCATTCTCCCAACACGTCGTTGGAGGTTTCTTTTATTGAGTTGTCCTGCTTTACAGTATTTTCATTTTGTCTTTTACTTACGATGTTAAGTTTGTCATCATAGCCGAGTAGGACTAGGAGCTTTGTAAACGCCGTCTCTATATCATTACTATAGATTATTAGTGCTTGTAATGAGGTTGCTCTTGTTATCTCTATATCTATCATATCGTCTGACACAGTGAAGATTTCGTACGAGACACCGTAAATGCTCTTTTTGTCGAAGTTCTCATCAATATTTGTAATTATTATATAGTTATCCGGACTCCTTCTTAGCAACCTTATCTCATAATAATAATCGGATAAATTATTCGAATCTGCCTCAAACACAAGCCTAATAGCGCATTTCTCGCCTAGCTCGTTACATAACTCGTCGAAGACATTCAACGCCTCATATACTGGTTTTCTAAGCTCACCAGGATCTTCAACTCTCTCGTAACCAGTTTTTATTATCTCCCTGAACTGTATTGGCTGAAGCTCTCTAGGCCTTGATCCAGCAAAGTTATACATAGCTAGTTTCCCTCCCCTCATCTATAAAATCAGACTAGCTGGGGTTGAAAAGCCTAGTCATAACATTGTTATTCATTAAAACAATTTACCAAATTGTAAATACAATGTAGTAACGTATAGAGCATACTAACTAAATATTATATCAGATTATATTACAACTATATTCAAAATACATTACTTTCTACCAACTTATAATAGAGAGGATCAAGTATGTTTAAATTAATATTTATATTAAGGAAGAAACGTAGGCAAGGTACAATACAGGCTCATAGCCTGCTTAGGTTTCCAACTATATTCCCTATAGACTCCTACAATTATTTACTCGGTAAAACTCTAGGAAAACGAGGAAGTCTAGCAACCATAAATATAGCTATAGAGGGATCATTACAATGAATCATAATCATACAAACAGAAAAATAGCAAGGATGAAGACACCAAAGAAAAAAGACAAGTCATGGATAGAAGAACTCCATACGTGTATAGACTATAAATGGAAAAACGCTATAGAACAAGACCATTACGAATATATGCCTGAATTCCTAGAGTGCTAATGCTGACTATAGTCCTGGAAGCCATCAAGATAAAAATAATCTTATGGAAAAGGTGTATCTATGATATGAAGAGAATAACAATAGACGACTTCGAGAGACTCCTAGGCAGACTCAACAGATCCTCATACAAACAATACCGCACACTTGAGAAATATACCTGGGGTAAGGAGGAAATAATCTATAGGTTTCTTAAGATTCAAGGAGATCCCTTCGCTCCTCCCAGCATACTAGAAGCCCTGGGAGAACTCCCACGAGACCCCCTAGAAGAATGCAGGGGGGCAGAGACAGCGCTAGCAGACAGGTTACTGAGGATCCTCGTCGAAGAAGCCTCACAGACACGATATGAGAAAATGGGAGAGGGCAACAGTGGACGCGTACAATTCTACAAGCCTGGCCCAATAATGATACCGCGCGCCTCCACACAGGTGACCTATAGTGGAGACAGGACCAAGTACAGGATCCTCATAAGAGTAGGGCTACCGGCAAGGAGGAGAAGA
>JALWJI010000110.1 GCA_027081695.1 Acidilobaceae archaeon
CAGGGAATCGAGATCTCAAGGGAATATTCAGAGTACATCAGTTCCATAAAGTGGAACAGTTCATCTACAGCCTGCCAGAAGAGAGCAGAAGACTGCATGAAGAGTTGATAAACAATGCAAAGGAACTGTTCCAGGGCCTTGGACTCCCATATAGGATCGTTAATATAGCGGCAGGCGACCTCGGGGCCTGCGCCGTCAAGAAATACGACCTAGAGGTATGGATGCCTGCACAGGGAAGATACAGAGAAATGGTTAGTGCAAGCAATTGTACGGATTGGCAGTCCTACAGGCTCGGCATACGTTTAGTAAGACGTAAGGGAATGGAGAGAGGCTATGTACATACACTCAACAGCACAGCGATCGCGTCAACACGTGCCATTACAGCCATCCTAGAGAACTACCAGCGAGAAGATGGCGTCGTAGAGATTCCCAAGGTCCTTAGAAAGTACTTAGAGCCCTTCAAGAACGCTCCCAAGGACTATATTTATCCTAGGGAAAAACCACCTATCGGTCCCTGGAAAAAAGCTTCCTAAACACTCCGAGAATACTAGGAGCCTTTTCCTCTTCACTTCCCATCCTGCTCATAGCTATTGCACGAGCTGTATCCTCGCTCATAAACGCGTATTTCTTCGCCTTAAGATACAGTATCTCTAGCTCTTCTCTCGTAGCATAATCAATGGGTTTTCCTTTTTCACTGTTCTCTTCCCACTCTTTTACAAGCCTCTTCATAATCATGTCTACATCAGGATCACTATAATATGCGGCGAGGACCCAGTTGTTCTTGTGCTCATCAATTAGCTGAAGTATCTTTTCTCTAAGTTCATCTCTTACCGGATCCAACTAACACACCATATAGGAAAGCTGTTTACCTGGGGGAATATAATTTAGGCCTTATACTTCCTCGGGATATCGATTAAACCAATGTAATTATGTTTAGGACTGTCTCGCCGAGAACTGTTGCTTCCATTGCTCAACCACATCATATCCAAACACGGCTTTTAACATCTCCCTTCCTTCCTCGGTGACGAAGTCGGGGCTCCAGGGAGGATCAAATGTTACGTCTACAATTATGTCCTGTGCTTCTGGTACTGCGTCTCTGATGGCCTCTTCTACGTATGCGGCGAGAACACCTGCTACTGGACATCCTACTGCTGTAAGGGTGATTACTACATGTATTATCGGCTTATCTTTCTCTCCTTCCACACTGATCTCATAGACGAGGCCCAGATCATAGATGTTTACTGGGATCTCTGGGTCATAGACCTCTTTGAGAGCTTTTATTATCTTATCGATTATTTCTTTAGGTCCTCTTATTACTGGGAATTTTGGTTTTTCCATGGACACTTAATCTCACCAGAAGATAGTGTGTGGATAAACAGGTTATTTTATTCCCTTGTATATGTATTTTCTTCCTCCTCGCTCCTGGCTATGCGTATAACTATCAGTAGTGATATGAAGGGCGATAATAGAAGAATTATCGCTGAGGCGACGAGGAGAGGCTTCACATGATATAGGCTAGCTATTATAAATATAAGAGATGAGAAACCTGCGACAAGTAACGTGAGTTTAATCTTGAGACCTACAATATCTTTCACGTATCTCTCCTCCCAGCTCCAATACGTAGTCTTCTAGCTCGGAAAGTATCTTTTCTGCTAGTTCTTTAGCTTCTTGGAGCGTTCTGCTAAAGGTCAATACACGGATATCTAGTATTGGCGATGAGAGTTCATGACCCTTAGGATGGCTTTTTAAATAGACTGTCGAATATTTCTTGGCTAGTTTCTTTAGGTATGGTGCAAGCCCCGATTCGGGCACCTCGCGGGTGACTATACCGCATTCTATCACGGCTTTATTTGGTGCACGTTTCTTTAGGATAGGTTTAACTTCCTCCAGGAATATTGCTTTCATCTCTGAAGGGACTCCCGGTAGAGAGATTATCAAAACGTTGTTTATTTCGAGTAGAGAGCCTGGCGCGGCACCTACCGTATTTCTGAGTGGCTTGGCCCCGTGTGGTAAATAGGCCATCTTTATCCTGTCCTCTGTGAGTTCGAGCCCTCTTGAAGAATAGAAGTTCTTCACCATTGATTCTGCATCGGGGTTCAGCTCTAGTGGGAGGCCGAAGGCTTTAGCTACTCCAGATAAGGTCATGTCGTCGTAAGTAGGACCTAGTCCTCCTGTAGTTATTATAATTCCTGATCTTGTATAGCCTCGGCCAATCTCCTCTGCTATATCGTCTTCATTGTCTGGCACGGTTATTATTCTCTCAACTCTGTAGCCCAGGAGCGTTAATTGTTCTGCTAGCCATGAAGCGTTTGTGTTAACTATTCTACCTATGAGTAGCTCGTTGCCCACGCTTATGATCCACGCCGTATGTTGTTTTTCTTTTATGGTTTCCTCCAAGGGTTTCATCCCATTAATAGAATCCTGTTTGTCCCCGATAATACGCTTATTTGAGAAACGTGTTAGTTTATGTAGGATTTGTGTAGTCCCCGCTCTCATCCCATAAAGGGCCTGCGGCCCTGTCCGCGGGTCGGCGCGCGATTTAATTATTAGTGTCTCGGATCTAATAGGTGTTTTTCCCGTTTCGAAAAAGCTGGTATGAGATGGGGGAGGTGTTATTTTACTAAATCTAGTATTGTTGTAACTTCGCCATCCAACGCATAGTGTATAGTCATATAATTCTTCTTGAATTCTATTACTTTTCTTCGCACATCTTCCACGGGCTTCTTATGGATTAGTAGTTCGGCCATTAATCTTGCGATCTCTTTCATTTCATCTTCCTTCATACCCCATCTAGTTACTTCTTGGACGCCGAGTCTTAGACCACTTGGATCCTTTACGGCTTCTGGGGGATCCCATGGTAGGAGGTTCTTGTTCACGATTATGTTAGCATCTTCGAGTAACTTGGCGGTTTTTGCTCCTCCGCCTAGTTCTCTGACGTCGACTAGGACCTGATGGCTTTGTGTGTATCCTAGGTGTTCTCCTATAACCTTGAATCCTTCGCTTGCTAGCGCCTCAGCTAGGATTTTTGCGTTCTTGATTATCTGACCGGCGTATTCTTCTCCATATTGTATCATTTCTAGTGCTGTGATTGCAAGGGCCGGTATTCTGTGGAGGTGATGATTGCTGAGAAACCATGGGAATATAGTTTTTGATACTTTCTTATAGAGGTCTTTTTCGGTAAATGCTATTAGGCCTCCCTGTGGTCCTGGGAATGTTTTATGCGTTGAGGCCGTCATGGCATCGGCTCCATGGTGTAGTGGATTTCTCCATTTTCCAGCGAATATTAGTCCGAATACATGAGCGGAGTCATATACTAGCTTGCCTCCCACGCTATGTATCGCGTCTGCAATCTCTTTAACCGGGTGAGGAAAGAGGTATACGCTTCCCCCGAGGACCGCGAACTTGGGTTTGACTTCCTCAATTAACTTTACGGCTCCATCGATATCTACATTCATGTTTTCCGGATCATAGGGCATTTCAATATGTTTAATGCCGAGAGCTCCAAGCGTGCCGAATTTCGTATGGCTTACATGTGCCCCCGCCTGTACCGGGGCTATTACCGCCTTATCGCCAGGCTCTGCCAGTACTCGGAACACTGCCGCATTACTTATTGTCCCGCTTATAGGCCTAAGTTCTACGTACTCAGTTCCTAGGATTCCTCCAATTAGTTGTGCTGTGTATACCTCCAGCTCGTCTATTATTTTTGTACCTTGATAGTATCTCTTGAATGGTTTT
>JALWJI010000111.1:0-3252 GCA_027081695.1 Acidilobaceae archaeon
AAGACTACTAGCTCCTCTCCCTCCTGGAACTCTACCGGCTCCAATGGCTTTAATACTCCCTTCTCATATCGGACACGTATAGCCTTAGACAAGACCCTATCCACCACTTATAAGTAATGCTCCTCAGTGCAATTAGCCTTTCTAGTCTAGGCGTTTCCAGATTATCAGTAACAATATTTATGGCCGATAATCATTGTTGAAGCTTGTTCCCATTTCATGGTTTCCTCTGGAAACGTTATTTATAAATCTCGAGCCTTTGGAGCCGGAGGTCCCGCGACCCAAATCCCAGCGGATCTACCTCGCAAGGCTTCCAAGCCATTACTAATCTCTCGTCATCTCCGAGACAGGCTTCATATCTCTGGAATTATCTTGAACCGTGAAGGAGTTGTACAGCTTTTCTACGTTCTTGGCCTTAGGTTTGACTGTAGAAGTATCGATGTGTCTGCATATGACGCTGGGATAGAGTATATAGATGCATGTCTGGATCCCATGGAGCAGGGAGAGGTAAGATAGCTACAAATATGTTTACGATTATATAGAAGCATGGTATACTATAGTCTATGAACCACTGTCCCTTGATAAAACTTCAAAGAATACTTCGATTTGGACAAGATAACGGGGTTAAGTTTTACCTGCTCGTGTTTTAGACCTGTACTTTAAGTATTCTCGTAGCCCGGCAAAGTATGGAATCAACATGTAGTTTCTCATGAAGTAAAAATATGGGTAGCTACCTAGGAGGTCTTTAATTGACGCCCTGCTCATATATCTCTTATAGTATTTGTATGTTATAAGAGCTAGACATAGGAAGATACTGTAATCGATAGCTGGCCAAACTAGACACAAGGGATTCTGTGTAATAGCTGTAGCTATAATGGATAGATTTATCAACAATAGGTAGTATGGCATGATAAAGAAGGCTCCTACCTGTAGCTTGTGAAGATTAGTCAGTCTCTTCATGAGCTCCTTGTTCGGTAGTAATACTTCAAGGAGAGCGTACCACGTGCCCTTGAACCATCTAGTAGACTGTTTTATAATCCCCGTGAAATCTAGCTCCTCTTTCGAATAAGCTATAGCTTCTGGGACAAATATTACCTTGTACCCTAGGCTCTGAAGCATTATAGTGTGTATTAAATCTTCGCTTGCATTTTCATTCATATGCTCCGGGACGGGGTATTTTTTCAGTATACTCAACTTGTACAAGATATTGCTCCCAGCCATTGTCCAGTGGGACCTCGGATTCATGAACTTTCTTAATAGTGGAGGGAGATACTTGTATTCGAAATCCCTAACCCTCTTCAAATACCCATACGTCTTATCACCCCATAGCTGTACCCATCCATAGGTTGCTGCAACATTAGGGTCAGAATGATACCTTATACTATTCTTAATCCAGTCCCTATGGAGCTTTGTATCGGCATCGATAATTGCCACCAAATCGAAGCTTTTCTCATCCAGCATAGACACCATCTTATTTATAGACCTCGACTTCCCGAGGTTAGTTTTTGTATGCCTTACCAGTACAAAGTCGATACCATTCCTCCTAGCAGTACATACTTCCTCATAGTCTGAGACAGCCTTGCATTTTAGGTGGCTGAAATATCCTTTAGCAAACATTAGTATTTCGTCTAACGAGTTATCAGTACTATAATCGTCTGTAACCATTATCCTGGTAGGTCTATAGCTCTGATTGATTATAGATACTAGAACCTCATAGATAGTATCCTCCTTATTCCTACACGGAATTAAAACTGCTACCTAGGCCTATAGTTCCAAGTACTATAGTTCCGGCTATCCCTATGAGATATATAAGCACCTATAGGCCATATAAACCAGTGCAGAAGTGCGTAGAGACTTGTCCACACGATCAGATTCTTTATTTTTCTACTAAGGGGTTGTCTGAAAATACCAAGATACTTCTTTAGTCTGTTCAGCAATTTGCTTCTATATGGGCCCTTCAGTTGCAAGTTGGAAGGCCCCACAGAACCACTCTGTATAAACTCTCACTCAATAACAACTAGCTGTCCACCGAGCCTTGGTGTAGTTCCTCGCCTCTTCCAGATAGATTATAGAGGAGCGGTTGTTTATCAATCCTCTTTACGTTGTTTGGTGGGCTGTTACCAATGTTGCTTACCATTGTTCTCGCTACCTAGAAACTGCATGGAATTTTGTTATATTGCTGGATACTATGGGAGTTTTTGTGATTTCTTAAGGCCCCTTGCCCAGATAGTAGTCTATGGTTTTCTTTAACCCCTGCTCCAGGGTATGGCGTGGCTTCCAGCCGAGTTCTTTCTCTGCTTTCGAGTAGCTTCCAACAAGCGTTCTGGGCTCGATGGGTCTTGCAGGTCTGTGTATAATTTCTAGTTTCCTCTTCAGGATAGTTGCTATCTTCTGCGCTATGTCAATGATCGGAGTGGCTTTACCGGTAGCAAAATTGTATATTTTCCCTTTTCTCCCCTTCTCCATTAAGAGGTGTAACCCTCTCACAGTATCCTCGACATAAACGAAGTCCCTCGCCTGTCGGCCATCTCCGTAAACGACTATGGGTCTTCCAGCAAGTATTCTCTCAATAAAGGAGGGTATAACTGCAGGAGACCTCTGTCTAGGCCCATAGGTATTAAAAGGCCTTGCTATGACTATTGGTAGTCCGTAAGTTCTATAATAGGATAATGCTATCTTCTCAGCAGCAATCTTACTCGCCGAGTATGGATGGGTAGGGTTTGTGGGATGTTTCTCATCTATCGGTGTGTATAGAGGGGCTCCGTAAACCTCTGATGAGGACTGTATCACTATTTTCTCCACATGGGGAGAGGAGAGGGCGGCTTCCAGTACATTAACCGTTCCGAGTATGTTTACCTCGAAGGTCTCTTTTGGGTTTACTATAGACTTATCTGGGTTTGTCTGAGCTGCAAGATGGTATACAACATCGGCCTCCTTAACAGCGTTTACGACATCCTGATATCTCCTCACATCTCCACGTAGGAAAAAGACTCTCTCACGGAATCTATTAAAGAGTGCATAGACTGCTTCAATGTTTGTACCGCCATCTCCTCTAGCGAATATTAAGACCTTAGCATCCCTGTTTACGCTAAGAATATACTCCACTAAATGGCTCCCTATAAACCCGCTTCCACCAGTTACAAGGACATTCATCCTAACACCTTCCTGTCTGCAAGCTTCTTATCTTTCTTTAATAATAAATTAAGTTCTTAACTGGAATGACATGTAAAGCCGGGATAATCCTGGTTACTGGAG
>JALWJI010000111.1:3262-3721 GCA_027081695.1 Acidilobaceae archaeon
CTGCTAGTATAAATGTGATCAGGGATTTAATTGAATCCACTACGTGATAGCTGTTGACGTCTCCCCCTTATTCTGCTGGGTTTGTCCCAGCGGATGAGTACTACGCGGTTCCCCTAGCATATAGTCCTAGCTTTGTGAAGGACCTACAGTCGATAATTCAAGGTAGAGGTGACAATTTGACTGTGCCGACCGTTGATGATGAGATAGAAGCACTAGCTAGAGCTACGAGAGAGAATGAGGGGATAGCTGGGCTAGTGTCAAAGGGTAGGATGATACTTCACCCATGGACGCCGTCTCGCTATACCTAGACAAGCTAAATCTCTATGATTACGTTTTCTAGAAAAAACGAGATAATGCCTAAGTACTCAACCAACTCCCGTGAATTCTCATCTAGTATCGTGGTTAGGAAGCCATGAAGGGGAAGGGGTGGGCCGAAGCGTCTTGGCGTATAGGGGGAGG